>CAZSUE010000768.1:0-2663 GCA_964609045.1 uncultured archaeon
TCGCCGGACGCTGACTCTGAGCGAAGCGAAAAGTGGCGCGACGGGGGAACGGGGTGCGGTGCGGAGGAGTGTAATATGGAAAACGTATGGTCGAGCGTATGCATCGGAACATCCCTATCTCCCTCATTGCTTCCTTCCTGCTCCCTCGTTTCCATTTGAGCCCGCGCGCTGCCGAGACCACACCGGCCCCGCTGTGCTGTGCCACTGCACCGCGCCACTGCACCGCGCCACCGTAACGCCTATATACTAGCACATGCATCTATTACTTGGTTAACAACCAGCGGTTGTCATCGCCGCGAGCGTTATCCGAAACGGGTCGACGCGTGCTTGTGGCCGTCTTTACGGCCTTCGCGCTTGTTGATCCACTCCGCCCGCAAACAGAAAACACTAAATAGAACCGCAAATATAGGCGGGCCGGAGCACCACGATCAATGCAAGAGGTTTCGTCAATGCCGAAGGATACCACCCAGAAGAAAACCCGATCCAAAAAAGGGTCGCGGTCGAAAAAGGAACTGGCGGAGGAACTCGCGCGGACTCAGGAGCAGCTTGCAGCGCGTACGACGGAGCTGGAGGATGCGCAGCGGAAGATGAAATATCTCTACGCGGATTACGACAACCTCTCCCGCCGTCTCGCCCGCGAACGTGAGCGGTATAAATGTGAGGCGGTGGAAACGTTGATGCAGAACCTTTTGGGTTTCCTCGACAATTTCGACCAGGCAGTGAGCGCCGCAGTGCGCTATCTCAAGCGCCTCGACGCGGATATCGAGCCGGAGGATCTCCCCCCCTCACCACAGCCATCGACGGGCGGGAAGCGACCGGTGACGCAACGCGGGCTCGCCACGGGCATGGTCAAGCTCTATCAGTCCCTCATGTCGATATTGAAGGCACAGGGGCTCGAGGTGATCCCGACAGTGGGTCGGAAGTTCGACCACAACCTCCACGAAGCGGTGCTGATGCAGGAAAGCTCCGAGGTGGCGGAGAATGTGATCATCTCGGAGGTGCAAAAAGGGTATCGGCACAACGACCGCGTGCTACGCCCGGCGAAGGTCATCGTATCGAAGGAGAAGACGGAACCGCAACGGAGTAAGCCGTCATCGCAGTCGCGGTCAGCATCTGCATCGGAACCGGGCGCATCCCCTCCTAGCGCCTGAATGTGCTTGGAACCCAACCCGCTATGAACATGAACGAACGAAGCAATACTACATCGTACATACGAACAATAATTGACACAGCGTACAGATAACGATCGAAATCAGAGGCGATCAAATGAGCAAAATAATAGGAATTGATTTAGGAACGACGAATTCACAGGCTGCTGTACTGGAAGGCGGTCGTCCGGTCATTATCCCGTCCGCCGAAGGCGCGACCTTCGCGGGGAAGATGTTCCCCTCGGTGGTGGCGTTCACGAAGGACGGCGAACGACTGGTCGGCGAGCCGGCGAGGCGGCAGGCGGTCACCAATCCGGAAGGAACCGTGCAAGCGGTGAAACGCAAGATGGGTACTGACGAACGGATCAAGGTGCGCGAGAAGAAATATACGCCGCAGGAGATCTCCGCCATGATCTTGCAAAAGATCAAGACGGACGCGGAGACATTCCTCGGCGAGAAGGTCTCCGACGCCGTGATCACCGTCCCGGCGTATTTCAACGACAACCAGCGTCAAGCGACGAAGGACGCCGGTCGCATCGCGGGGTTCAATGTGAAACGCATCATCAACGAACCCACGGCGGCGGCGCTCGCCTACGGGCTGGACAAGACCGAGGATGTGACCATCGGCATCCTCGATGTCGGTGCCGGCACCTTCGATGTTACCGTCATGGAGATGGGCGAGGGCGTGTTCCAGGTGGTCTCGACCAGCGGCGATACGAAGCTGGGCGGACGCGACATGGACAACGCCATCCTGATGCATGTCTTACGGAAGTACAAGAAGGATACGGGCATCGATCTGAGCCGCGACGAGAAAGCGGTGATGCGTATCCGCGACGCGGTTGAGAAGGCGAAGGTCGAGCTGAGCACGGTGAAGGAGACGACGATCAACCTCCCGTTCATCACGCAGGTCGACGGCGAGCCGCAGCATCTCGAGATGACGATCACCCGCGCAAAGTTGGAGGAGCTCATCGAGAAGGTGCTCGAACGGCTCGAGCCGCCGATCAAGAAGGCGTTCGACGACGCGGGCATGAAGCCGAACGAGGTGGACACGGTCATCCTCGTCGGTGGTCCCACCCGGATGCCGGCGGTACAAGAGAAGTTCAAGGAGGCCATCGGTGTCGCACCGGAGCGTAGCATCGATCCCATGGAATGTGTTGCCATGGGCGCCGCGATCCAAGGCGGCGTCCTCGCCGGTGAGGTGCGCGATGTGCTTCTCCTCGATGTCACACCGCTCTCGCTGGGTATCGAGACGCTCGGCGGGGTCATGACCACGCTCATCGACCGCAACACCACGATCCCGGTCAAGAAATCGAAGATCTTCTCCACGGCGGAGGACAACCAGCCCGCCGTGGATATCCATGTGCTGCAAGGCGAGCGCCCCATGGCCAAGGACAACACCACGCTGGGTGTGTTCAGTTTGGTGGGCATCCCGCCCGCGCCGCGCGGCGTGCCGCAGATCGAGGTGACCTTCGATATCGATGCCAACGGTATCCTCAATGTCTCCGCCAAGGACAT
>CAZSUE010000769.1:0-242 GCA_964609045.1 uncultured archaeon
CGCCGATGGTGAACATGATCCCGACGCCGATAAAGGTGATCACCATCATCAGCGGGATATGCTCGATGGGCCATTCGTACCAGCCCTTCCCTTTCACCCAGTCGTTGCGCTCCTCACCGCTGCGGATGCGTCGGATGTCCGACGTCGCGGTCTTGAACACCGGCGCCATCTTCAATAGCCCGGTGACGCCGCCGCCGAGGATGGCGCCGATGGCGACGATACGCGCGATGCGTCCACGCGCC
>CAZSUE010000769.1:252-2657 GCA_964609045.1 uncultured archaeon
CGCCAATTCCGCCGCGTTTTGTGCGATGCCCCACTCGATGAGGTAGGGGTCGTTGACACGGAAGAACCCCTCCACAACCTCGCCGTTATCGAACACGTGCACGATATAGACCGGCACGTCGAGCTGCACCGCCATGGGTACGACGACGAAGAAGGAGAGGAAGGTACCCATTGCGACGAGGAACGCGATGCGGAACCGAAGGAACCATCCAATGGCGAACTGGATCGGCGTGAAGGTGAACCCGATATGGAACGGGAGATCGGACGAATAGGGCTGGATGATCGTGCCGTGCTCGTAGAATTTGCCGCCGAGGAACTCATCGAGGATCGAGTTCGTCACGACATCGCCGCTCGGCTTCACATGCCGGAAGATGGGGAAATCGCGGAAAAAGACGAACGCCATGATCGACCCGGCGACGAGCTGCACGGTCTTGAGCGATTTCTTGGCCTGCTCCAGCGCACCGCGCGAGAGGTCGTTGGCGATGTCCATGAGCTTCACATAGGCGGGGAACTGTGGCATGGGCAGCGGGTCCTCGACGAGCCAGATCCGGCGGAAGATAATGAAGTACATGATGCCCATGAACCCGCCGAGCATGGCGGATATGAGCGCGACGGGGAGGAGTGGCCCGATGGAGCCCGGGCTGATCAGCGGTTCGCCGCCCGAGCCGATATACTCGGTAGAATACGCGAGGAGGTAGATGGCGGGGAAGGTGAACACGAACCCGGTACAGGTCCGATCCGCGCCGGTGGACGCGCCGCTGCCGATATTCGTCTCCGTGGGGCCCCATTTCAGCGCGAGCCCGAGGAGGTAGGTGACATACCATGCGCCGCCGGTGATGAGCCCGACCTTCAGCCCGACATACTGGTTGATGAGCGCGAACGCGGTACCGATGGCGATACCGACGAACACTTTGCGCCAGACGAACTTCGACCGGACGAACGCACCTTTGGGATGGGTACGGTTCTTCTCTTCGATGTACTGTTCCAAGACACCCGATCCGAAGTTCGAAAAGATCGAGGGGTCGAACCAATCCAGCTCGTCACGCTCGATCTTCTTGAGCCCCTCGGGGGTCACGGGCTTGCGGTAGACCGATTTGAATACTTTCCCCATGTCGACAGACGCCCCCAAGTGTCAATATTACGCTTCTACTTAAAGGTTCGTCTGGCAGCGGCTATAATACCCAAATCAGAATCTGCTATGGGGGTGAATATTGAATTGAATTCTTTGTGCGACAGGTGGGAGTGAGTGAGACCGTAGTAGTGTGGAGATGAACACTGGCTCTGTCGGTCGCCTTCCATGGGGGGTCGATCAACCCTCGCTTTGGAGCTCTCGGCCGGGCTTCTGTGTGGGTCTGCGGAACAAGCGCCATGGCGCGGCATTTTCCGCGTGGCGGGCGACGAAGAAGTACCAGAGCGCAAAGAGCGCCATCACCACCACGAGCTGTCCGTAGGTGAACCATATGTTATGGAACCGCAGCCACTGGACCACCCCGCCGAGTCTCACCGCGATGGGATAGTTCAGCACCATGCGGAGGATGTTCTCGAAAAAGAGGACGCTCCCGAGGACGGCCGACCACCGTAAGCGGTTCTTAAGCGGCACGTGACGGAACGAGAGGATGAGCGCGACGAGGAACACCAGCTCCATGATACCCGTACAGTCCGGTCCTAATCGAAGGTTTAGGAATGTGTGATCGGGGAGCGGGTGGAGATAATGCATCTCGATGCCGTTCTCCAGTGCGACCTCGATACCTACCGCGCGCGAGAGCGCCACCACGAGATAGGCTTCGGCACGCTGGAGTGGGAGGAAGATCCAGTTCGTCGCGGGCGATGCGACGAGGAGCCGGATGCCGATATAGGCGGGGAGGACGATGGCGAGTATCCAGAGGCTGTAGCGTGCGAAGGTGCGCAATATGGTGATAAGCGGGATGTCGTCGTCGCAGCGTGCGGTCTCGTTCGAGGGCGCGGTCTTTGTGCTCGTCGCGCCCGGCGGTTTCCTGCGTTGCGAGGGAGTGTTGGTTGCCATGGGAACGATTGCCACCAACCCGCTGGAGCTACATAAAAATTCGTACGAACGAACATACATTCAAGTCGCTCTCACCCTCTTTTCTACCTGCGCATGAACGGGGAACCTCCATCCTCAATAATTGCGGCTTAATGGGTCGGGCGGAGATGGCCACGAAGTCGCCGTACCCAATGCGCCATAATATGGGACCAGCTTTGTATGCCTCGGCTGAAACGCAACGAACGGGCTGAGGCGCTTGCGACGGGGGAGAGCGTCAGAATTTCCGGAACTCGCAGATGGCGAGGGATTGGGGAGAGCAGCATCGAATGAACCGAATGAACCGAATGAACCGAATAACCCCCACCCCCCATATTTTTGGATCCTGGGAAGTGTGCACGGCCCAA
>CAZSUE010000770.1:0-2654 GCA_964609045.1 uncultured archaeon
CGCTAACCGCTCCCCGCAAACCGCTCCCCGCTCCCCGCACACCGCCCACCGCACACCGCTCCCCGCTCCCCGCTCCCCGCAAATCATAAATAGACGAAGCGCAGTTCACGCCGATCGTAGGATCACATCCTACAATGTAGGAACCCAGGAGGCGCGCGGTATGCGACTTGAGCTAGATTCCAATAGTAAAATTCTAGGTACGAAGAAGATCAGTGCAAAGGGCCAAGTGAGCGGCTTGACGAAATATGCGGGCAAGGAGGTACTCATCATCCTCGTCGGTGAAGGGACCAAAGCGGTGAGCGCAGGCCCGGAAGAGCTTGTATCAGAGCTCCAGCAGTCGATGACGGAGCACATGGACCTCCTCTTCAAACAGTATTCGCGGCTCCGCGAGACCTTCAATACGCCAACGGAAGCAACCCGCCAATTCCTCAAGGTGGTCCGACCGCGCTTCGCCGGCAACCTTTTCGAGCAGATGGAAACATGGACGCGGCGTATCGCCGACCAGATCCCGGGCAAAAAGAAGGGCGGCGGTTCAAACTAACGATCGCGACAGCCGACGCCTTCTCTCGAGTTCCCCACCCCCAGGATCGAAACGCGGTCATCACCCGATAACGGCTCATCGCCATTTATTTTGCTGAAACCGCCCCCATCTCCTCCGCGCGACCGGCAACACGCACCTCCATCCCATGGTTCGGTCTATGGGTATTTCCCGATCTATATCGACTACCGCGCCTCTTGATCGGTTCAACGATAACAACACTGGTTTCTGCATCAAAGAGAAACTGTTGAACCTCTCTACCATCGGGCCACTGCTGCCTTCCAACCACGCTCCGTTCTAAACCAGCGTCAACCAACCAACCAACCAACCAATTAATCAATTAATCAATTAATGGAAATCTGGCGCTCCGGTCCTCACCGCTTGATCGTTTCCGCAGACCACCTCGCGATCGTTCCCCCATCGACGCATTCCACCATGAACTCTAAGGACAAAACGACCCATTACCGACCCAGATTTTCGCCGCCCCAACGGTTGCTGCATGACAAGGCTTATATAGAAGTTCAAATATTCCCTCAACGCGACGCAACAATTGCGCTCAATGCTATATTGCAAGGAGGCAAAAGCATGGGAATTGGCTTCAAACCGTTAGGTAACCGTGTGGTCGTCAAACCACATTCAGAACAGGAAGAAGTAACAGCAGGCGGTATCATCATCCCCGATACTGCGAAAGAAAAACCGACCAAAGGGACGATCGTCGCCGCGGGCCCCGGCTCGCGTGCAAAGGACGGTTCGTTGATCCCGATGTCCGTCAAAGAAGGTGACAAGATCATCTACGGTAAATGGGGCGGCAACGAGATCGAGGTCGACGGGCAAGAGTACCTGTTGATGAAGGAAGACGACATATACGGCATAATCGAATAAATTGAACGATCGGATAGATAGACAAGAGGAGTATGAATACTATGGCAAAAGAAATTTATTTTCACGAAGACGCCCGGAACCGGATGCTCAAGGGTGTGGAAAAGATCGCCAAGGCGGTCATGACGACACTCGGCCCGCGCGGGCGCAATGTGGTGCTCGCCAAGAGCTTCGGTGGGCCGAAGGTGACGAAAGACGGAGTCACGGTCGCCAAGGAGATCGAGCTGGCCGACCCCGTCGAGGACCTCGGCTGCAAAATGGTCCGTGAAGCGGCCGAACGCACCGGAAAGTACGCCGGTGACGGGACGACCACCGCATGCGTGCTCTCCCATAGCATCGTCCAGGAAGGCGCGAAATATCTCGCTGCCGGCGCGAACCCGATCTATCTCTATCGTGGCATGGACAAGGCCGCGGAAGTCGTGAAGCGCGAATTGGAGAAGATGACGCATACGGTCAGCGGGAAGGAGGACCTCGAGAAGGTCGGCACCATCGCTGCGAACAACGACCCCGAGATCGGCCAGAAACTCGCCGAAGCGCTGGAGAAAGTGGGCGAGAACGGCGTCGTGACCATCGAAGAAGGCAAGACGATCCATACCGAAGTCGAGGTGGTCGAAGGGCTGCAGTTCGACAAGGGCTATGTCTCGCCGTACTTTGCTACCGACCAGGAGAAATTGGTCTGCGAGCTCGATGAACCGTACATCCTCATCTACGATAAGAAGATCTCGACGATGAAGGATTTCGTGCCGCTGCTCGAAGCGGTGGTCCAGTCCTCGAAACCGCTCCTCATCATCGCGGAAGATGTCGAGGGCGATGCGCTCGCCACCCTCGTCGTCAACAAGCTCCGCGGCGTCGTCGACGTCTGTGCGGTCAAAGCACCCGGCTTCGGCGATAACCGCAAGAACCAGTTGGCGGACATCGCGACGCTCACCGGCGGCAAGTTCATCAGCGAAGAGCGCGGCTACAAGCTCGAGAACGCGGGCATCCGCGACCTCGGCACCGCCAAGCGTGTGGTGGTCACCAAGGAGAACACCACCCTCGTCGGCGGTCAAGGGACGAAAGAGGATATCGAGGCGCGCAAGAAACAGATCGAGGGCCAGATCGAGCAATCCAAATCTGACTATGATCGCGAAAAGCTCGAAGAGCGCCTCGGCAAGCTCTCCGAAGGTATCGGTGTGATCCGCGTCGGTGCGGCCACAGAGATGGAGATGAAGGAGAAGAAGGCGCGCGTCGACGACGC
>CAZSUE010000771.1:0-2652 GCA_964609045.1 uncultured archaeon
CGACATCGCCAGTGCTCTCTCCGGAGTTCTCCTGCCCCGCGCGGTCGGATCCAGACTCACGCCCAACATCGTCGGTCGAACCCGCCATGTCCTTCAATACGAGCTGGGCCAGTGCAGTCAACGCCACCAACCATACGACGCAGATGACGATGATCGACCGCCAGCGTCGGATTTTCCTCATCGTATTTCACCATCTGAACGAAAACAGAATCCAAGAGCATGCACACCGAGCGAGCGGCGCTCAGGCCGGGCGACCCTGGTCCGTCTCACTCCGATCGATGGTCACGATCCCGGTATATCAACACTGTTGGACCTCGCGCTACATAAAAGTATCGAGACATGTATGTATGTATGTATGTATCCGGTAGGATCGGATCCGTACGCGTGATTTCGAGGCGCCGAGGCGCTACCCGCGGATGGGGAGACGGGAGCCTGCGGTATTTTTACAGCGTGAACCGCATATGTGCCCAGTCGTTCTCGCGCTTGATCGCGTCGATCTGATGGAGGATCGTCACCGCTTTCAACCCGCTCTTGATACAGCTCAGCTCTGCGGCGCGCTTATCTTCCGCACTGATAAAGGTGCCCTTGGGTCGGTTGGCGTAGATCGCGCAGATCGTCCCCGCGCGGAAATCGCGCATGGCGGTGAGCGAGAAGAGCGTCGAACTCTCCATCTCGAGGTTCTTCACCCCGCACCTCGCCAGTTCGTCCGGGATATCGGGGAAGCGGACCGGGTAGCCAGGCACCTTTCGCGCCTGCGCGCCGTAGAAGCCGGACGCAGACCCGGTGATACCCACATGGAACGGTAGCTCGAGCTCATCGGCGGCGGCGATCAATGCGTTGACAACCTCGTAATGCGCCACCGCGGGATACCCCTCGCGGACGAAATAGGTCGAGGTGTTCTCGAGGCGCACTGCGGCGGTGGAGATGACGAACTCACCCAAGTCGATCTCTTTTTGTAACGCACCGCTGCTACCGACGCGGATGAATGTGGGACGCTCGACGAGCTGGCTGACCTCGACGAGGGCGATCTCGGTATTATCGCAGCCGATCCCCGTCGCCATCACCGATATGGGGCATCCTTCGTAGGTGCCGGTGAAGGTCACATACTCGCGGTTGGCCAGCTCGTGCTCCACCGTATCGAAGAGCGCCGCCGTTCGTTTCGCCCGGGCCGGGTCGCCGCAGAGGAGGATATACTCCGCGATCTCCTCCGGCGCCACACCGATATGGTACTGCCGACCAGCATCCGTTCTCACAATATCTGCCGATATGATATCTTGACTCATGCACTCTACCGTCCTTGATCCGTGATCCGTGATCCGTGATCGTTTGCGCCATTATCCGAAGCCGAGCGTGGAAGTCGACCGGTCAGCGGCAACGATCAGAGACCAGCCCTCCGCAATACGATGTACGCCCTAAAAAGACTACGGGCCACAGCCCATACCGCATACCCAGCGGGTTGGTACAGGTTCTGGTCCTGGGTCCAGGTCTGGTTCTGGTTCTGGTTCTGAGGCGATGCAAATCGGATCATGCCACGCGCGCGATCATTTCCGGGGTGATCCCCTTCTCGGAGAGCGAGAAGGTAAGGATCGCGGTCTTGTCCGGGTGGTTCCTGAACTTCTTGACCACGAGCCGGCTCTCGAACTCCGAGGCCATGCGCTGGATCTCCATCTCGATAATGATGTCGGCGATATTATCCACACCGCTCTCCACCTGGGAATCGTGCACGCCGGTGGTCATGGTGATCAGCGCGTTGGAATCGGTATGCTGCGTCAACGCCTTGAGCGAGCGCAGCCCGGCGAGCACCTCGTCCGTGCTGTAATTGAGGAGATAGAAATCGACGGAATCGATGACGAGACGGAACGGCGTATCGAGCTTCGTGACGCGGAACTGGAGATCGGCGAGGAAATTGAACGGTGTCTTGGAATGGAGCACCTCACCGGTGAGCTTGGTCAGCTCCGATACACGCAGTCCCTCTCGCCGCAGCCGGTTCGCTTCCAGCTCCTTGGCGAGGATCTCCTCGTAGAACGCGGTGGAGATATCGACCACTTCGAAATCGGTGGACCAATTGAACTTCTCCATGGTGGTATAGAGCTCTTCCATGCGCTCGTCGGTGCTGAAATACGCCACCGATTTTGCGCCGTCGCGCACCGAGGCGAACTGCTTGGCGAATAGTTCTCCACCGGAGCCAGGGGCGCCCTTGACGAGCACGGTGAAGCCCGACGGAATGCCTTTGCCCAATATCGAATCGAGTTTGGGGATACCTATGCTTACTATCCTCATGGTCTCGCCTATTTCCGTATCTGTATCTGCAACTGTATCTGTCTCGTAGTCCCGATATGCCGGTATCGATCCCGTCTCGCTGCGGCCGCCGCTATCGCGCTTGTCTCTATAGACCGCCCTATGGCATGAAGGTCCGGCGCTTGGAGAGGCCGCCCTTGCGCTTTGAGCCCACGCCGCGTCCGATCCCGAGCGTCTCGCGCCGTACATCCACGGTATCGTCGCATACGAGCTTGAGCATGCTCTCGATCTCTTCCGGCGTCTGCTCACCGATCGACAATATCACCGTAAAGGTATCTTGCGTCCGGAGCCGGTTGATGAGGATATGGAGGAACTCGGCGAGGATCTTCTGCTCGTTATAGATCGAGAGCGTAT
>CAZSUE010000772.1:0-2650 GCA_964609045.1 uncultured archaeon
AGCATCAAAGGCATGCTACGGTTCTGGTGGCGCGCGGTGGCGTTGGCACGGTTAGGAACTTGGCAGGAAGTGAAGAAAGAAGAAGCAACAGTGTTCGGGAGCGCCGACCAGGGTATTGGGCAGAGTAAAGTGCTTTTAAGCATTATAAGAAAGGATTTAGAATATTGGGAACCAGAGGAGTGGAGACCTTCGGACTGGAGAACCTATGTGGGTTATGGCTTGCATGAGGGTGATCGAAAGGCTATCGAGGAAGGGAGTGCCTTTACCCTCAGTATCGTTTTCAAGCCCTCTTTTTCTGATCACAAGGCAAAGGAAGAGGTTCTACTGGCCCTGAAAACGCTTGGCCTTATTGGCGGTATGGGTTCGAATAGCCGGAATGGTTGGGGGAGCCTCGCAATCACTTCCCTTAAGAAAGAGAAAGGAAATGTTGGGAGCGGTAAAAGCTTATTAGGAAAGTTTGATGAAGAGATTGAAGCCCTCCGTAAAATTGGAGACAATTATGCATCACTGCCGCCGTACACCGCATTTTCTAAAAAGACACAGATTGCGGTGGGAAGAGACGCTTCAAAAAGCTCGGCAGCAGAAGCTCACAAGGTGATCGGCAGTGCCTATAAGAATTTCGTGAAAGGATTTTCGGGTGATGAAAAGGGAAAGCGTGAAATCTTCGGTCTTCCGCGGTGGGATTACGACACTGATCGTCGTCGAGCCAGTCCAGTGTTCATCCACATCCATCCCGTTGATGGCAAATATATTCCTGTCGCCTCATTATTACCCGCCTCATTTTATAAGAATAAAATAGAGGAGAGCAGATATGAACCTGCCAAAGAATTTTTAAGAATCGTGAAGGAGGAACTCAAATGAGCGATCAACAGCTCCATTTCACGCTGGGGCCGGTCCAGGGCTTCATCGCACAAGCACGTCGGACGCGCGATCTCTGGGGCGGTTCGTTCCTACTATCGTACCTCGCCGGTTGCGCCATGAACGCGGTGGAGGATGCGGGCGGCACCGTCGTGGTGCCCAATATTACCGACGATAATCTCTACCGCTGGATCCGCGATGACAAGAGTGGGTTGGGTCCTGTGATCGGATCGCTCCCGAACCGGTTCGCCGTCGAGTACGGTGACATAGAGCCGAAAATATTGGCCGAGGCGGCAACGGACGCGATCATGGATACATGGCGCGCCATTGCCGCTGCTGTGTGGGAACAATATGTCGCGCCGTTCGCCGATAAGGGAAGGGGTACGAAAGCGATCTGGGATCGCCAGATCGAGTCGTTCTGGGATATTGCATGGGCGGTTGGCGACGATACCGCACTGGACGCGCGTAAGAATTGGCGGACGTATGTTCCGCCAGTAGAGGGCGGTGACCATTGTACGATGATGCCGAACTGGCAGGAGCTATCGGGTTATATTCGTGCGAAAGAACGTAACGACCAGGACGCATTCTGGAAAGCCATTCGCACTCAAAAGCGGCTCGGCGCGTTCGATATTGCCGACGACGAGCGGCTTTGCGCCATCGCCATGGTCAAGCGTCTTTATCACACTGTCGCCGAAGAGTTGATCTGGAAGATGGATACGAACAACTGGCCGTCGACGCCTTATCTGGCGGCGCTCCCATGGCTGCATGCGGTGGCTGCGGACGGTGAGGTGCATCAGCTCGCTGGGCAGTTCGCCCGTGCCGTACACGCTGCACAGAAGTCGGCGCGTCGGGACGGGATCAGCGACATGTTCGCATCCTATTTTGACGACTGCCAGCTCGATGAGAGTGTGAAGGCGTTCCTCGAATTGGATGCCGATTTCTTTTACCAGCTCACGCTCGCCGATTTGCGACAGACGCCACTGGAGGGCACCCCGGACGACGGGTCGAAGGAGCCCGAGACCGTCCGAGCGCAACGCGAGGAGCTCTTGAAACTGCTAAGCAAGCTCAATACGTCGATCGGTTCCAGTCCGTCCCATTATTACGCGCTCCTCGTGATGGACGGCGATAGGATGGGGAAGGCGATTTGCGAGTACGGCGGAGAGGAGGTGAGTCAGGCACTGGCGCGGTTCACTAAAAGCGTGAATAAAACCGTGAAGGACCACGGCGGTGTGACGGTCTATGCCGGCGGCGACGACGTTCTTGCTTTCGTACCGCTGACCAGTGCGATCGAGTGCGCCATGGCGCTTTGCGAACAGTATCGTGAGAAATGCGATCTGATCGAGGGGACGCTTTCCGGTGGGCTCGTCTATGCGCATTTCAATATCCCGCTCCAGCATGTCCTCGAAACGGGGCATACGATGCTGGATACGGTTGCGAAGAACGGCAACGGTCGTGACAGCCTCGCGGTGTGCGTCCTCAAACCGTCGGGCAATAATTGTCAATGGGTCACCGCATGGAATGCGTTCTTGCCGGAGGCGTCCGCGCGAGAGGAGAGTAACTATTGTGGAAGAGAGAATTACGCGAAGCTGAAACGGTTATTGGACGAGCAAAGGACGGGCGGTTCGGACAGTTTTTCGTCGTCGCTCTTCTATCGGCTCCGCGACATCGTAGGGATGATCGCCGGTGAGACGAGCTGGTCGCCGGGTACCTATTTCGATCTCGAGCGGATCGATATTGACCTCAACGCACTGCTTCTCGCCGAGCACCTCCGCACCAGGGAGGGCAATAAGGA
>CAZSUE010000773.1:0-2649 GCA_964609045.1 uncultured archaeon
CGAACTGTGGGATATGGTAGTAGTAATCGAATGTATATGATCCGGCATGGTAGGGCGCGTTGGCTACGGGGAACGCGTCGCCGATATCGTTCGACCCTTCTTCTTCTTCTTGCGCGAACGCGATAATATCGAGGCTGGCGGGTGTGCCGAGGTCAGCGAGCGGGACCTCGAACTCGGTATTGGGCACTGTGTCGTGACCGATGTACCCTTGGCCGAGGTAATCGTCTCCGGTGGCCCAGCCGGTCCCGTTCCAGCTTTTGATGGCGGCATACGACCCGTCCTCGACGCAGAGCGCGTACTCGGCGGCGAACGGGAGCGTATGCTCGCCGTTCCAGTCGACGCTGGTGGTGCTCCCGCCGGTCGTGGTATCGAAATAGACGAATAGGTCGCCGTCGCTCTCCCAGCTCTGGTTCGACCAGCCGAGATAGAGGTGCGTGGTATTCCAGGTGAGGTTGAAATACGAACCGGCGTCGAACTCGACGGCCTCTTCGGTGGCCCAGTCGCTCATATCGCCGTCGAGGGTGATGAGCGGCTGCATGGCGTAGGTGCATGTGACATCTTCCGTCGCCCACTTGCCGTTACTGTCCATCGCGTTGATCGTGAGCGTGTACTCGCCGTAGCCGCCCACCGACCACTCGTACCAGTAGATCGTATCCGTCATTTCGTTCATACTTGTGGGGTCGGCGCCGTCGACGGAGACGGTCACCGAGGTGATCGTATCGCCGTCGGGGTCGGTCACCGTGGCGTTCACCAAGTACGGGCTGGTGTAGAACTCCTCGCCCGGTGTGGGTGCGTTGATGACGATGGCGGGCGGTGCGGTGGGCTCGACGGTGATGGTCGCGTCCGGTGCCACGCCGCTTGCGAAGGCCGGGATGTGGAAATAGTAAGTAAAGGACTGGCTAAAATCGTTTTCCGCAGGGTTGATTGTGGGGAACACCTCGATGACGCCGTTATTATCCTGGTTTTGTGCAAATGCGAGCAAGTCCACCGAAGTGGGTGACCCGATATCTTCGAACGGAAGGCGTAGCTCGGTCACTGGATTCGAGGACCATCCACCATAGATCGATCCGTTAAAGGGTTGGTCCGTCTGCCACGCACTATTTTCAAATTTCCGGAGATCCATGTTGTTCGAGTCCTTGTAGCAGAATACGTAATCCGCCTCAAACGGAAGTGAGTGCGTGCCATCCCAATTTACGGAGGTGCTCGACCCACCGGTGGTCGTATTGAGATAAATAAACATATTCGCGGAATCCCAATCTTGATTCGACCAGCTAAGAAACAGCGCGGTGCTATTCCAGGTCGTGTTCAGTTCGTCGCCGTTCGATGATATCTCGAGCGTTTCGTCGCTCTCCCAATCCGACAGGACCCCATCGGTGGCGATGTCGTTCGGTGTCGTTGCGGCGGCGGTATCGATATCGGTCAGCAGTGCGAACGCAGCGAGCGCGAAAAGCGCGGCGACGATGAGCCAGAAGAATCGTGTACTTGTAGTATGCGTCATGGTATCACTCAATAGAAAGTAAGTCGGTCCTTTATTCATTTCGGTGATGAATAGAGTTCATATTTGGGGACGAGCCATATGAAGCTCTATGGAGCGTATCGACTCGGCCCATTCGTTGAGTGAAGGAACACTGATATCTATAAATATTCTTTGGAAAAGATCGAACCCCGTCACCCAGCGTCACATCGTGCCGTGCCATACACTCCGAGCGGAAGGTGCGCTATTAACCGTTTTTCATTTCGAACGGAGGGAACACAACCGCACCGATGCTAGGACCACACTGGTGGTGGACGTTCACGCTCATCGATCATCACGCGCCGAACGATTTCAACCGTGGCGATATGATCGACATCGAGGGTGTCGATGAGGGCGAACCGTTCGAGCTGACCTTCATGCACTATGGACGCCCGTCCGGCTCCTATCGTGGGACAGACTGAGGCCGTCGTCAATGGCGATCGTGATTGGTCCGAGCAAAATGAACGGGCAACACGATGCGAACCTATCCCCGCCCCTCGCCCCCAACGATGGGGCTATATAGAGCGAACCGCTATAACAAACAACGGACGACTGGCAATGTCGGCGACCGTTCCGTTCCGCGCCGCCGATGCGCCGTATTCCTATCCAATTGGAGGCAACGCCGATGTGTGCCCTACCGCATGACGAACCGAGAAAGGACGAGACCGAAGACAACCACCGCCCCTGGGGCTATTACGAGGTGCTCGTGGACGAAAGTGACCACAAGATCAAGCGGCTGGTGATCGCTGCGGGCAAGCGGCTCAGCCTGCAGCGGCACCGCCGCCGCGAGGAGCACTGGTTCGTGCTCAAAGGCGCCGCGCGGATCACGCTCGACGAGGACGATCGCGATCTCGCGCCGGGCCAGTCGGTGGACATCCCTGTCGGAACGAAGCACCGTGCGGCGAATGTGGGGAGAGAGGAGCTGATCCTCATCGAGATCCAGACCGGCGATTATTTCGGCGAGGACGATATCGAGCGGTTCGCGGACGATTACGGGCGGGTATAGGGGAAGTAAAGGGTAAAGGGTGAAGAGTGAAGGGTGGGAACAGGGGAACAAGGGAACAAGGGGAACAAGGGAACGAGGGAACGGGGGATCCGGCGGCACACTTGTCGCCGGACGCTGACTCTGAGCGAAG
>CAZSUE010000774.1:0-2648 GCA_964609045.1 uncultured archaeon
CAGAATCGATCCCTCCGGACTGCGATTCTGCAGAACAGTGCTAGCATTCAGCACCGTCATCGGTCCAGGACCGCGGTTCGGTTCGGTTCGGTTCGATTCGGTCCGGAACTGCCATCTCAATAACCCATGATCGACAGTAATCCTTTCCCCGCACATGTTCGGGTATCGGCGCCGTCGTGCACCAGCATCGAAATGGATGGAGCGTCCGCGCGCGTACGTACGGTACGACAGGAAAAAATATGAAACGACTGGCTCATAGGTGATGGAAAATTATTAGTGCGGTGCGGCGGTTGGGTGTTTCTCTCGCTCGTCGGTTGCTAGCCGTCGACCGCAGGCGTTCTCCAGTATTCCCCGTCGATCCACCACAATTCCATTCACCACTGTACCATCCGTTATCCACAGGACCCTTTCCTGATAGGTCCATTCATGGGACATCTTCGCATTTGAACGTCTCATCCGACCATTCAATCACTCATCGGCTTTTCTATTGTGATCCGAGGTACAACCATGAACGAGCTACTTGAAGGCAAACCTGGTGACAAGCTACTGGTATTAGGCAACGAGGCAGTTGTTCGCGGTGCATTCGAGGGCGGCGTCGGTGTCGCCACCACCTATCCCGGCACACCATCGTCCGAGATCGGTAATACCCTTTACAAATTGGCGAAACCGGCGGGGATGTATTTTGAGTTCTCGATCAACGAGAAAGTGGCGCTGGAAACGGCGATCGGCGCCGCATTCGCCGGTGTGCGATCGCTCACTTTCATGAAACATGTCGGGTTGAATGTCGCCGCCGACCCGTTCATGACCTATGCCTATATCGGCGCACCCGGTGGGCATGTGATCCTCTCTGCCGACGATCCATCCTGCCACTCGAGCCAGAACGAGCAAGATAATCGTTATTACGCGTTGATGGCGAATATCCCCATGCTCGAGCCCGCCTCACCACAAGAGGCGAAGGATATGGTAGTTGACGGGCTGGAGCTATCGGAGCAGTTCCAGGTGCCGGTGCTTCTTCGAACCACCACCCGCCTCAACCATGCCCGCGGTGTGATCACGCTCGAACCGCGCCGCGAACCGGACATGGACGGCTTCTTCGAAAAGAATCCGCCACGGTTCGTCAATGTGCCGGCGGCGGCGAGACGCAACCATATCCGCCTCCTCGAGCTGATGACGAAGGTCGCAACCGAGAGCGAGACGAGCAATTATAACCGCATCGAAGACCGCACCGGCGATATTGCAATGGAAACGGAGCCGGTGGGCATCGTCACATCCGGTGTGGCGTATAACTATGTCGTCGAGGCGCTGGATCGCGAAGCGATCGCCGCGCTCGTCTTCAAGCTTGGCATGACCCACCCACTACCGGAGGAGAAGCTGCGCTCGTTCTTCACGCGGTGCTCGCAGATCATCGTCGTCGAGGAGCTGGAACCGTACCTCGAGACGCAGCTCAAGAGTTTGGCGAAAGATTGGGATATGACGCTCCCGATCCTCGGCAAACGCCAGGGGATCCTTCCATACAATAACGAGCTGAACGACGACCTCGTCGCGATCGGTTTGAAAAAAGCGCTGGCATACGATGCGGACGCGATCATCGCCACATCGGGCGATAGAGTACGAAGCGGGGTGGAGGATGAGACCGACGCCGCGATCGGAACTGCGTCCGAGACCGAATTTGAAGCTGAACCTAAACCTGAACCTGAAGCTGAAGTTGAGGGTGAGGCGGCGGGAACCGCATGCGCACCGGACCCGTCGATACCGCTACCGACGCGACCACCGACGCTCTGTCCGGGCTGTGGCCACCGCGCCGCATACTACGCTGCCAAACAGGTGGGCCGGAAGGACGCGATCTACTCCAGCGATATCGGGTGCTATACGCTCTCGGTGCAGCCGCCGCTGGAGACCGCCGATACCTGCGTCTGCATGGGTGCCTCTGCGTCGATCCCCGGCGGGTTCTCGAAGGTGACCGACCAGAAACTCTTCTCGTTCGTCGGCGATTCCACCTTTTTCCATACCGGTATCCCGGGGCTGATCAACGCGGTGCACAACCGCCATGAGTTCGTCTATGTGATCCTCGATAATCGGACCACCGCAATGACTGGCCATCAACCACATCCCGGCCTCCCGGTGGACGGTATGGGCGATGAGACGCCGGCGATATCCATCGAGGCGATGGTCCGCGCCTGCGGGGTCGAGTTCGTCCGCGTGGTCGACCCATTCGACCTCGATGCGACGAAAGAGGCATACCGCGACGCGTTCGAGCACGACGGCGTGGCGGTGGTGATCGCACGCCATCCCTGTTACCTCAAGGAAACCCGTGCCAAACGACATGCCGGTGAGCCGATCTACGAGTACCGGATCGATCAGGAGAAATGTACGCAGTGTATGACCTGCATCGAGCGTTTCGGTTGCCCCGCCTTCTTCCTCGAAGATGACGAGGTCCATATCTCACCGCTCCAATGCGGCGGGTGCGGCGTCTGCTTACAAGTCTGCCCCTTCGGCGCCATCGAGGTGGTCAAATGAACGGCGGCAACGAAAAGAACAAGCTGAGCATCATTTTCTCCGGTGTGGGCGGGCAAGGTCTCCTCCTCGCGTCGAAGCTCCTCGGGCAGGCGCTTCTCGAAGTGGGTGAGAATGTGGTGATGAGCGAGATC
>CAZSUE010000775.1:0-2647 GCA_964609045.1 uncultured archaeon
TGGAATCCACCCGCCACCACGGCGATCCTCTGGGAGATGTGTCCTGCGAGGAGGCTCGCGCCCATAGTGGCGCGAATACCGGTCCCGCAGATGATGACGACCCGTCCGTCGCCGTCGAGCTCGTCGTAGCGATGACGGAGGTCAGGAGCGGGAATATTGACCGCGCCATCGATGTGCTCCTGCGCCCACTCCTCTTCTCCGCGTACATCGAGGATGGTCGGAGGCGCGCCAGTATCGATCGCGGCTTTCAGCTCGTGGACGGTCATGGTGTCGATGTGTGCCAGCGGGTATCCCGCGCGTGCCCAGCTTCGGATGCCCCCTGCGAGATGGCCGAGGACCCGATCATGACCCACGCGTCGGAGATCGGTCACCGCCCGTTCGACCCGCGTCCGCTCCTCGGCGACGAGGATGATCTGGCGGTTTGCGGGGAGGATCCATCCTGCGTTGGTGGGGAAATTCCCGTCGAGGTCGATATGGTACGCGCTCGGGGTATGGCCGGCGAGGAACGATGGATACGGTCGGATATCGAGGACGATCGGCTGGTCGGGTCCGTCCTCGCGCGGCAAATCGTCGCTCTCACAGGATATCCGGGCTCGTACTGCGGCAGCTGAAAGCGGCTTCGGCGCCGGGAGGTCGCCGATCAGTGTGGGCCCGTCGCCGTTGATGGCGGAGCATCGGCGGAAATGGTCCGGCGCCTCCGGCATGGTCGCGAGCAACGCATCCGAGAACGCCTCCTCGGTCTCGTGCTGCAGTGCGGGGTTGAATCGCCGCTCGTAGCCGATCGTGCTGGAGCGTTTCGCGCTCATCGCGCGGCCGCAAAGCGACCCCGCACCGTGTGCGGGATAGACCTCGCAATGGTCCGGGAGAGTGAGCAATTGTTCGTGGAGCGAGCGATAGAGCTTGGCGGCGAGTTCTTCGGCGCGGCCGGGGAAGAGGTCGGGTCGACCCACATCGCCGACGAAGAGCGTGTCGCCGGAAAAGAGCGTCGCGGGCTCATCGCCGCGGGAACGGTCGGTGACGATATAGACGATATGTTCGGGCGTATGGCCGGGCGTCTCACGCACCTCGATGAGGAGTGATCCGATCTCGATGGTATCGCCTCGCGTCACACCATGATGCGAAAACGCGTTCACCCCCGCCGGGGCATGGATAGTGGCGCCGGTGACGGCGGCCAGTTCGAGGTGGCCGGCGATGAAATCGGCGTGAAGGTGGGTGATGAGGACATCGGTGATCCTCAACCCCATCTCTTGCGCCGCTGTGAGATAGTCGTCGATGTCGCGTTTCGGATCGATCACCGCACAGCGCTCATCTGCGCCGAGCAGATACGAGGAGTGGGCGAGGCCGGGGACAAAGAATTGTTGGACATACATGGATGGTACCTCTGCTGCTCAATTATTCCGAAGATTGGGGTCGTTGAAGTCTCTTTCGAATGAAAGAATGAAGGACTGGATTCGAATAATAGGTGAATGAATGTATGAATTTTGCATCTGTTGCGTCAATCTTCTATCGCGGTGCGCAATACTGCGGAGATGTCGTCGATATGCGCGCGTTCGTGCTGTGCCAGTTGCCGAAACATCGCTTGGAGCGGTGGTGTGGAGTCGGCGGCGAGGTTGGTATAGAGATCGAACGCTTCGCATTCTTTCTCCAGTGCGATGGAATAGACCTCGAGCGGTTCGCGTGGCGGCTCGCGTTCCATCTCGAGCAATGCGGCGGGGACCGATACCGCGGTCTCCATCTGTGCGGCCTCGTGGATATCCTCTAGCGACGGCGCTTCGGGCCAGAGACCGATGAAATGGTGATAGAGCGTTTCGCGATGTTCGCGTTCGAACTCGGCCAGTCGTCGCAGCACCGTTTGCGCTGCGGTATTCTCGATCCGCTCTGCAGCGAGACGATAGAACGCCTCACTGGCCCGTTCCATCTTGATCGCGATGATGAGGATATCCTTCACCGATGCGGTGTCGCAGAAGAGTGGCTCGCGCGGTGACGGGGCGCTCTCGGTGACCGTTTGATAGGGCCAACCATCGAGCCCGCCGTCGAGCGTTCGCACCCGCTCATATCCGTAGTTACAGAGCAATATCGCCGCGCCGCGGCTCCGCTGGCCCGTACGACTATAGCAAACGATGTCGGTCTCATGGTCGAGGCGTTCGAAATGAAGGTCCAGCTCGTGCAGCGGGATGTTTTGGGCGCGAGGAAGGTGGCGCGATTCGAACTCCGGTGGTATCCGGACATCGACGAGCTGCAGTGGAGCCTTTCCTCCTTCCTCTAATATCGCCCAGAGCGTGTCTGCGTCGATCGTTTGGACCGTACCCGATGAGCAGGATATGACCGTCTCCATGACAATACCTCGCCGAAACCCACGATGCTGCAGCGCGGGCCCGCCGCGTCGTGGTTGTGAGCGCGGTGGGCCGATCGTGCACTGTTCAGCCCGCTTAGGATATAAAAAGTCCCCCCTCATCAAACATGCCGTTTTACGATCGCCAAACTAAAGCGCAGCTCTGGAAGGTGCAGTGATTCCACGCCCATTCCTGACGACGCTGGCCGTTTTAACACAGAGAAAAACCGAGGAGGGGAGGAGGCACGGAGCTGATGGGCGGGAAAGTGCGCCTTTGCAGCAGATTGGGTTCTCACATTGCATGGCCAAAGCGCA
>CAZSUE010000776.1:0-2645 GCA_964609045.1 uncultured archaeon
ACGCATGAGACCGTACTCACGGTCAGTAACGCCGAGACGAGTATCGATCATACCATGTCGGAGCTCCAAGCACTGGAGTCGTACGCCGGCGCTGGGGTGCGGTTGAAATCCACCGGCGTAGCGGTCGGACCCTCTACCTACCGCGGTGTGATCGTCGAGAACCTCATCGAGGACCTCGTCGACGACATCGGCGGGAACTACAGCCTGGAAGTCGTGGCCAGCGACAACTATACCATGACCTATACCCCGTCGCAGGTGGAAGGGACCTTCGCGGTCTACGACGAGAACCATAACGCGTCGGTTCGCCACGACCTCGTCATGATGCTGGCGTACGAAGAGGTCGGCGCCGAGCTTTCCGGCGGGCCGCTGAGGGTGGTCGTCGTCGGGACGAGCGAGGACGACCAGCCCATGACCGACGGTCATTTCTGGGCCAAGTATGTTCGTTATCTCCGCGTCAGGCCCTATGTCGCCGAATGGCAACTCAATCTCTCCGGGATCGAGGGGCTGGAAATGGCCATGGACCGCGCGTCGTTCGAGTCGCTCGCCTCATGCGAACACCATCATACCGAATACACGACGACCGACGAGACCGGTGAACATACCTACGAAGGCGTGCCGCTCTGGGTTCTCGTAAGCGCTGTGGACGGCAACGATTCGGAGCATTACGCCCTCAACACATCGCTCCTGGAGGCGGGCTATCATGTCACGGTCTTCGCCGCGGACGGGTACAATGTCAGTTTCCACAGTGCACGGGTCGCAGAGAACGACAGTATCATCGTCGCGTACAAGATGGACGGGGAGCCGCTGGAGGGCGAAGCGTTCCCACTGCGCATCGTCGGTGACGGGGTAGCTGACGCCGAGCAGATCAAGAATGTCGTGGAGATCGCGCTTGCGACCAGCTCCTAAGGCGACGAACGGTCGGCTCGTATGGATCGGATCGCCACCGACGCCGAACGCGACCGACCAGCGCCGATACACAGTAGATGATAATGCATGAGCAGTACGATGACGCTGAACATGGCTTCGCATACGAACGAGCGACGGTTTCGTCGCCATAGCCAGCGGTCCGGGCCCAGCCACGGCGAGCGCGGAGGGGGGCGGAAAAGGTTGAGAGCGCGACGGTTTCGGCGAGGCGAGCTCCATCGATCGCTAGAGCGAAATGGGCCGCTGGGTCTCACCGGCGCCCTCGTCCTGATCGTCGTACTGGCCGCCCTCACCGGATGCGTCGAAGAAGACGGTGATGACCACGGGGAGCCAACCCTTTTATTCGAGGGCGCGACCCTCATAGCTCGCAACGAGACCAGGATCACCCTTCGGGCGTATACGCCGTCGCCGCGGGTGACCGTCGACGATCTTTCCGGGACGCTCACCATCACGAACTGCATCAATGATGCACGCGTGCGCGGCTTCGACGGGACCTACCGCCGCGACGGCGGGACCTTCCAGTTCGACCTGGACGGGACCATGACGACGCTCTTTCTCGAACCGCCCGCACACGAGCACTTCAGCTTTGCCGTGATCGGCGACACCCAAGGCTGGAACGATATCTACGCCGCGGCGCAGCACGAAATGACCAACGAGAGCGCGAGAAGTGCGTATCGCTTCATCATCCATTGCGGCGATATCACGCCCTCGTCGTCGGCCGACCAGTTCGACGCGGTATGGGCGGTGATGAACGAGACCACGCTCCCCACCTATCTCATCCCCGGTAACCACGATGCGCGCTTCGGTGGGCTGGCACGCTACCGATCGCGGTTCGGTCCCGCCCAGTACGCGTTCGAATACTCCGATATCCTTTTCGTCTTCCTCGATAGCTCTGCGCTCTTTCTCGATGACGAGGCGTTCCAGTGGCTGGAGGGGGTCTGCGACGGAAGCGCCGCCGCACGACGCGTCCTCGTGACCCATGCACCGTTCTACGACCCGTTCGGCGGGTCGCACACCCTCGATAACGCGTCATCGGAGCGGCTCGAAGAGACGGTCACCGCGCGTTCGTTCGAGCTCGTCCTCAGCGGGCATATCCACGCCTACGATCATACCCCACGGGAGGAGAGCGGGATCGAGCTCGTCATCACCGGCGGCGGCGGTGCCCGCCTCGTCAACGGCACGCACCATTTCTGCGAGGTCGAGGTGGATGCCGACGGTGGGTTCGAACCGCGTCCCGTCCCGATCGCCGGCGAGGAGGCAGGCGCGGGCGACGACGATCGAGATGCGGCGGTCTGGCTCACTATCCGCCATCGTGGTATCAACCGCACCGTCGAGCTGACCGCAAAAGAGATCGAGGCGCTCCCGACGATCGCGGGCAATTCGTCGTTCCAGAACCAGTTCGGGAATGTGCGTTGCAAGGGCCATTACCGCGGTGTCAGCGTGGCGACGCTCCTCGGTGCGATCGGTGGGATGGACCGCAACGAGACGCTCACCGTCACCGCGCGTGACGGGTACGCACAACGGTTCAGTTACAACAATGTCTACCCAGAAGAGAATACGACCTTCGCAACGCTCCAGGGCGACATGATCGTCGCGTTCTCGTTCGATGGCGAGACACCTCCCACATGGGACGAAGGGGCGCGGGTCGTCATGCTCCCGCCAGACGAGTATTACAGCAACGACGATTGCGCGCAGACCTCATATCCCGGCCAGGGCTATCA
>CAZSUE010000777.1:0-2642 GCA_964609045.1 uncultured archaeon
TGAGAAGTGAGTATGGCGCCCCTATCAGATGCTGGCGGGGACATCGCACACATATGGGGACGAGACTAAAAAAGGGTATCGTCTGCCGCCGATGTATGGTGGGAGAGGCTGGAAATGATACGCCGGATCGAGTCAGAAGATCATACTTGAGCCAGAAGTTGCGAGAACGGCTCCGTGACAATCTTGAGCGAATGTTTCCCCTCGCCGGTGCGCACCCGCACCGTCATCGATGTGGGTGAGGTATGGACCAGTTCCGGGTCCACGCCATCGGCGGTCAGCGCCCGGAGCACGCTCTCGCGAAAGAATTTCCGCCGCTTTCGGCTCTCCTCGATCTTCGTCGCGATCAGCTCGGTGAGATAATATCGGCGATAGCGCCCGTCCACCACCGATTCGATGACGCCCTCGTCCTCGAGCTGCGTGGCGAACCATCGCACCGCTTGGCTCCCGATCCCAAGCGCCTCGCAGAGCTCTTGCTGCGTGGTCCCCGGCTCGTCGCTAATCGCGTGGACGATCCGGCGCGCTTTCTGGCGATTCAGAAGCGCCGCGACGCTCACATCCTCGGGCTCGAGCATCCCGATGGGATAGAATACGAGCGTTTTTCCAATACGCTCGCTATCGATGATCTGCGCCTTTTTCAGCTTCGTTAGATGCCATTTGATCGTTGGCGGAGAACGGCCGACCTCGCGGCCGATCTTCCGGAGGTGACTGCAGGGAAAACGGCAAAGATAGGCGAAGATGCCCCGGCGCGTATCGTTCATGAATAGGGAGCGCTTCGTCTTCACCTTCCGCGTTTGTGCGATGACCTCTTCTTCGTTCTCGACGATACGTTTAAATGCGCGTCCCAGTCGTTTGTCCATACCATTCCTCGAGAGCGTGGTTCCGTGTCGGGCAACACATTTATGCGTTCGTCGGTTTTATTCTTTTTCTGCGATAATTCTATCATGATTATTGCTAATGCCATGCACTACGATCCGCGCCCTTCAGAGCTAGTATATAACACCTCCCGACAAAAGCTAAATAGGAGGCTCGGGTGGAGCTGATCGACCGACCGATTGTATTGCCCGCGCTCTTGCAAGAGCGGCATAACCCGCCATGGGCGGAATTACCGGATCCAATGATCGCAAATCGCGCTTGAGTTGTCGATACCGACCCAGCTCACACCGGGACGGGTACTGCACAGGCTCAGGGACGCAACGGTCAGATAATATCGTACTCGTCGAGCACATAGGATATGAACTGTTCCGGTTGGAGATTGCCGAAGTCCTGGTTCTTCATAAAATTGATCATTTTGAAGATCCGCCGCCGGACCGGTTTCGGGATATGCCGTACCTTATCCTTCGGCAGCTTATTGAGCCTGCGCTTCATCATCTCGGGGAGGTGGGAGAACAGCGCCTCGTCCTCGCCCGTATAGGTCGACGGTAACACCACGAGCCCGGCACCTTTCATGATCTGGTACGGGTGCGTATATTTACTGTGTTTGCTGCTCCTGCACTTTACAATCTTGAGCTGGCGCGAGACGTAGTTCTCGCGCATCACATAGCGGAGATGGATGACCGAATCCGAGAGATACATCGGTATGATCGTCTCGTCACCGACCAGCTCGCCGACCGTCCCATGCTCCTCGAGCGTAGAGAGCACGGTCCCGATCTTCTTCGTCTCACGAAGGAAGAACGATATGAGCTCGCGCTGCTCGGACTTGTCCTTCGTCGACCAGAGCACCGGCGTGAGCGGGTCGATGGCGATACGCGTGTTCGCGCCTTCCCAATCGGCAACAAAATCGGCGAGCTCGTGGCGGATGAATTTCGAGAACTCGCGCCCCGACGCGTCTATGAACACAAGGAGCTCTTGCTCGAGGTAGGTATAGATATCGTCCCAGCCCATCTCGACCGCCTCGGTCACCAGCTGCTCGGGCGGCTCGTCCAGAGTGATGTAGATGCCCTCCTGCCCGATCTCGAGCCCGCGCCGGAGGAACTGTGTGGCGGCTGTGGTTTTCCCCGCACCGGAGGATCCGATGATACAAGTGGTGGATTTCTCGTTGATCCCACCGCCCAAGAGCGCGTTGAGACCGTATATCCCGCTCTTGATCTTCTTCATCGCCGTGCGTAATGGACTATCGATATTTAAGTAATAGGGGCCGCAGGGGCTGTCGAACCGCTCTTGATGATAGTCCGGATTCTTGTGCCAGCGTTGCCCTCTCCTGCGATGGAGCGGGCTGTCGGGCTGTTACATAAACATGGATCGGTCCAATGCCAAGCGGACAGGGTTCGGTGTGGTCGTCCAAAGAATTGAATACCAGGGTATCGGGCTATTACATAACGAGTATGCAACACGCCGATACGTTGGTAATCGAACGCGGGAGCGCCTCTGGGCTCTATTTCCACAACCCGTCCCTTAGCCTCATCCCTTACCATCTCCGGACGGGGGCCGTCGATCGATGGTCAAAACGAGGATCGAGCGCCATCGGCGCCCGAACGCGCCGAACGCCGGCGCGCAAAAAAGCGCTCGATGCCGTTTTCGACGGCGCCCACGCTCGAAGCTGAAAGAAAAAAATGCGAGTGACCGTGGAGGGCTGGCGCCTTCTGCAGCGCCCATCAACAGGGATGGGCGCCCGCGAGCCGTGCACGCCGCCGCGCGAGGGGCGA
>CAZSUE010000778.1:0-2635 GCA_964609045.1 uncultured archaeon
GGAGCGATTGCTCGACCTGGCGCGTATCGCGACGGATCCGCCCGAGCACGTACGATTTGCGCGACCCGATGCGCCGGGTGAGGAAGAAATAGATGACGCCGAGCACGATGATCATGATCGCGCCCCAGAACGAGATGCCGAAGAGGAGGATGAACATCTGCGTGGCGAGGAGCACATCCGAGAGGAGGATCGCGACGGAAACGAACACCGTCGTCAACCGCTCCGGTGCGTTGAACGCGTTATAGATCAGTTCGCCCTGTTTATGATCGAGAAAGAACTGGTAGTCCGCGTTCGTGTATTTCTCGAAGAGCCGGTTCCGGTTCTTGGTGAGGATCTTCTCGATGAGCCGGTACCGGTACGCGATCTCGAGATAGCGGAACACGGCGACGACGAGCGCGAGGATGATGAAGACGAAACACGCGGAGAGGAACCGATCATCTAACGGAAAGAGATCGTTGACCCATTCGAACATGCGAAAGAAAATACTCTCGGGGCCGCTCTCCACCTCGAGACCGTAGTTGAAGATATGATAGAGCACGACGATATTGAAGCTCTCCACGGCGCCGATGATGGCGCTGATGAGGAAGAGCCCGAATACGGCCCATTTATTGGGCTTGAGAAAGTACCAGAGCACCTTCAGCTTCGAGAGGTCGAGGTTCTTGAACGAGAATCGTTGGGGTTTTTTCGCTGGCATGGTGATACAACGTCGATAGATGTGATCGATCGTCGGTGAAAATCGCGTTCCTGACCGATATGGATGTGGCAACCACCATGCGAACAGCGCTTAAAAAAGCTACCGCCATCCTTCCTGTTGAATTGAATAAAGAAACGTAACCTTTAATATCAGCGGTGCCATGGTGCCGCCCATGCGTCCCCTTAGGATCATCGTGACGGCCTGCGGTTGCCCCGGCGCCTCGACGCTCATCCGGATGCTGAAGAAGAACGGTGAGCGCGATATCGAGATCATCGGTACCGACATGGATAACGAAGCGATCGGGAGGTTCCTCACCGACCGTTTCTATCAGGTCCCCGCTGGGACCACGGACGCGTTCGTCCCCGCCATGCTTGAGCTCTGCGAACGGGAGCAGCCCGATATCCTCTTTCCCGAATCGTCCAACGAGGTCTACAACCTCGCCTGTAATAAAGCGAAGTTCGAAGCGCTGGGGACGAAGATGGTCGTCTCCGACCCGGAGCCCATTGCGACGGCGAACGATAAATACGAAATGTACGAGCGGCTGCGGCGCGAGACCGATCTATCCTTACCGGGGTATCGGCTCGTGGAGGATCTGACCGCGTTTCGGAGTGCGGCCAAAGCGCTGGGCTATCCCGATCGGCCGGTGGTCTTCAAGCCGCCGGTGGGCAAGGGTAGTCGCGGCGTGCGCATCATCGACCCCGCGGTGAGCCGGAAGGAGATACTGCTCGAGAAGAAGCCGAACAGTAAATATATGTCGATGAGCGAATTCGTCGATATCTTCGAGGACGAACCATCCTTCCCGCCGTTCCTCGTCATGGAGTATATCGAGGGGATGGAATATACCACCGATTCGCTCTGTTTTCAGGGCGAGGAGCTATTGACCACGGTCAAGACGGTGGAAGAGGCGCGTTGGGGCGTGATCGTCCGCGGCGAGCTGGTGAGGAACGACGAACTCGTAAAGCAGACGCGCCAGATCCTCGACGCGATCCCATTAAGCTATTGCGTCAATATCCAGTTCATCGGCGAGCGGCTCATCGAGATCAATCCGCGCGTCTCCACCTTCATCTATCAAAATGACCTCATCGCGCCGTACCTCGCCATCAAGCTCGCACTGGGCGAATGTACGCCCGAGGATATCCGTGCGCACCGGGATCGGATCGATTACGGCCGGAGGATGGTGCGCTATATGGACCAGGTCTTCCATCGTGGTCACCGGCTCCTCGACTGAACGATCGAACGAGAAGCGTCCGTCGACGCGATTCATATCATGCACATAGAACGAATGAACGGTTGGAGATATCGATGTTCGAACGCGCGGTCATCTTAAGCCCGCATACCGACGACGCCGAGATCGGCGTGGGAGGGACCATCGCCAAGCTGATCGAGCACGGGTGCCATGTGGAGATGCTCGTTTTTTCGTGGTGCGAAAACGAGGAGCTGAAACGCGAGGTGCGCGAAGCGGCGGCGACTCTCGGCGTCACAAAGATACAGGTATTCGATTTCGAGCGGCGACGGTTCCCGAAGCAGCGTCAAGATATATTGCAGATCCTTTACGATTATAATCTAGAGCACCATCCCGACTTCGTCGCCACACCCGCCACCACCGATCTCCACCAAGACCACAGTACGGTCACCGAAGAAGCGATGCGCGCGTTCAAGAATTCCACGGTGCTGGGATACGAGATGCCCTGGGACAATATCCAATTGACAACAAATACGTTCATCCCACTAACAGAGGAACAGGTGGAACGCAAGCTTGAAGCGCTGAAGTGCTATCGGACCCAGATGCGCCGGTACTACTTCAACGAGGAGTATTTCCTCTCCGTCCTCCGCATGCGCGGAACGCAGATCCAAGTCCAGTACGCCGAAGCGTTCGAAGCGATCAAATACGTGCCGCGATTTTGAAGAAGGTGTCTGGTAAAGGGTAAAGCGTAAAGCGTA
>CAZSUE010000779.1:0-2628 GCA_964609045.1 uncultured archaeon
CGTGCGAGCTCTGCTGACCCAAGTTGGGAAGTGCGCGCGATGGTTTGCTGAGCCAAGTTGGGAAGTGCGCGCGGCCGAGCCAGCATCTCTATACTTGCGTCAGAGCACGAGGCTTTGCTGAGCCAGATCGGGAACGACGCGCGCGGCCCGGCCAGCACCTAGAGCAGCATCAGCGCCGCAGATCTGTTGAGCCAGATCGGGAACGGCGCGCGGCTTGGCCAGCACTTCTAGTGCTGCGTCAGCACGCACGATCTGCTGAGCCACGTTGGGAACGACGCGCGCAGACTGGCCAGCGCTTCTAGACTTGCGTCAGCACGCACGATCTGCTGAGTTAGGTTGGGAACTGCGCACGGCTTGGCCAGTGCTTCTAGAGATGCGTCAGCGCGCATGGTCTGCTGAGCCAAGTCGGGAACGGCGCACTGCTTGGCCAGCACCTCCAGACCTGCGTCAGCACACATGAATTTGCTGAGCCAAGTCGAGAACGGCGCACTGCTCGGCCAGCACTTCTAGACCTGCGTCAGCGCGCACGATCTGCTGAGCCAAGTCGGGAACGGCGCACTGCTCGGCCAGCGCTTCTAGACTTGCGTCAGCGCGCACGATCTGCTGAGGTATGTCGGGAACGACGCGCCCGTTGTTCGCGACCTATCCGTCATAGGATGGAAGCGCGTCGGCGTTCGCGATCGCAACCGACTCGATCTCATCGGCGGGCTCGAACCCGAACACCGCGCCATAGAACGCGAGCTCCGCGTCGAGCGCGCGCTTGATCGTCGCCGCACGCCGGAACCCGTGTTGCTCGTTGTCGAACGCGAGATACGCCACCGGCACGCCCTTCTCGCGAAGGGCATCCACCATCGCCTCGGCTTGCGCCGGCGGCACCACCCGATCCTCCAGTCCCTGAAAGAAGATGGTGGGGCACTCGAGCCGCTCGGCGTAGTGCACCGGCGAGCGTGCGTGGTACCGTGCATGTTTCTCCGGGTAAGGGCCCACGAGCCGGTCGAGATAGTGCGATTCGAACTTATGCGTACCGCGCACCAGCGCCCCGAGGTCGCCCACGCCGTAATAGCTCGCGCCCGCGCTGAACGCGTCGTGGAAGGTGAGCGCGGAGAGGGTGGTAAAGCCGCCGGCACTGCTCCCGCGGATGATGAGCCGCTTTCTGTCGATTTGTCCCTCCTCGGCGAGATACGCCGCGGCGCGGATACAGTCATGGACATCGTAGACACCCCATTTATCGCGTAACGCGTCACGATACGCGCGGCCGTAGCCGGTGCTGCCACGGTAGTTCACATCGACCACGCCGAGCCCGCGCGTGGTCCAATATTGGATCTTGAGGGAGAGCGTTGCGGTGGTCGCCGCGGTGGGGCCGCTGTGGCTGACCACGCACAGCGGTGGCGCCGTCCCGTCGGGGCCACGGCAGTCGCGGTTCGTCGGCGGGTAGTAGAATGCGTACGCCGTATCGCCGTCACTGGTGGCGAAACTGATCGGCTCGGGCGTGGATATGTACGCCTCGTCGATATCTACCGTCGCGGCGCGGCGGATCACTCTCGTGGTCACCTCCATGGGCCGTTCGGGGTCGTGCTCGAACAGCACCACCGCATTTGGATCGCGTGGACCGCTCGCGGTCATCACGCTCCGGCGCTGGCGCTGGCTCCCGCTCGCGTGCACATCCCCGAGCGCGGTATAGCGAAGCGGTATCGGTGCCAGCCGCTCCTCCGCGCGATCGTAGACCGCCATGCGCCAGCGGCCGTTGTCGCAGAATGCACAGACGATGTGCCGCGCGTCGAGGAACGCATAGGTCCGCATCCCGAACACCCACTGCGGCAGCCCGAACTCCGCCGCGCGCGGTGCCAGCGGTGTCGTTTCGCTTCTTGCATCGTCCCATCGGTAGAGGTTCCACCAGCCGCTTTCATCGGAGACATAATGGAGTACACCGTCCGGCGACCATTGGGGTTGGAACACCGATATTTCGGTACCGCCGGTGATCTGGCGTATATCACGGAGCATGCCCACGTTATCAAGCGATGCGAGGTGTAGAACTGTCCCGTCCCAGGGCATGTTCGGGTGGTTCCAGGAGAGGTACGCGATATGGGCGCCGTTTGGTGCGATGGTCGGTGAGGCGTAGAGATCGTCGCCGCTCGCAAGCACCGTGCCAAAGGTATCGCATTTCGCCGTCGGCTCCACCGGCACCGGCACCGCCGCCAATACATTCTCGGGCTCGCCTTCACCGCGATGGTCTTCCCGGATGCAGATCAATTGATCGTGGTGTCGGTCGTAGACGATGTCGGCGTAGCGCACCGCGCCGTCGCGCGCCGGTGCGGCGGTAAGCGCTATGGGCGCGGCATCGGATCCGATGTGCTGGCGATAGATCCGGCCGTCCGGGTCGTTGCTGAAAAAGACGGTAGTACCAGCACCGTCGCCGCCGTTCTCGTCGTTCTCGCGTTCCACCACGCAATATGCACCACCGCCGTATTCATGCACCCGCGTCCGGACATTGTACCCTTCGGGCGTGACATCGACGGGCCGGGGCATGCCCCCGCAATCGATGGGCTGTCGCACCAGTACGGTCCGTCCGTTCTCTTGCGGCCGCCCCTCGAGCCAGTAGATCGACTCGCCAACGATCCTCGGATCGCC
>CAZSUE010000780.1:0-2626 GCA_964609045.1 uncultured archaeon
CGGTGCTGCCGCGGGTAACTTTCATCCCAGCGCCGGTTGCGTCAGTCTCCACGGCATCCCCGTGGGGGGCGGATCGGACCGTCAGCCCGATGAGGATCGATGCGCTGAGGAGAACGATCATTGTCACCGAAAACGAGCGGTGGGCGGATGCTGAACGCGTAGGATTCGTGGAGGATCGATGACGGGACATGGTCTCACCAGTTGGCGATCGACGATATGGGCGTGGAGGATCATTCGTCACATACCTATGGAAAAATATATAGTTTCTCTCCCTTTCGCAATGGTTCTTCACCGTTCGCAATGGTTCTCTCCCTTTGGTGAAGCATCGTAGATGCAAGAGAAGCTGCCGTGAAACGGAGTGGAACGTGGCGTACGCCGAAACACATCTGTTTCGGCGGATTGGCGTCGAGCAACGCGAGACGTAACAGATCACCGAAACTTCGAAGAAGTTCGGGGAGCGTGCCGTTTCGCAACGCGAAACGTGGCCGATATGCGAACAGTGCAACATTTCGAACCTCATAGAAAGTCTGACAAAGTGTCGAGGTTCTCAATTGTAACACCATTCCACTGGAACAAGAAATAAGATTGGCCAGGGAACGGAACAGTCTCGAACTGGGGTGCTCTTTTATAAGCACGATCCGCTTGTAAACCCGCTGGTTATAATGAGCGATCGCATGTCCGGCGCTGTCATATCTCATACCGCGCGCGGTCGAACTGAATCTTCCTATTCTCGTTCTCGTGCTCGCTTCGGAGCGATATTCTATTGAGCCTTATTGACGATCCGTCCCCCTGTTCGTCATCGTTCCTACTATTCATCGCCGCATCTATGACGAACATGAACGGGCGGGCGCTGGACGCCGGCAAAACAGCGGGGAAAGAACGGCGGTGGTGTTCCTTACCGTCGGTTCGCCAGCGCGAGGATGACGGCGAGAAGCGTGAACGCGGCGATGGTGAGCGTGGTCGCGAAGCCCGGTGTGGTGGACACATCGTCCTCTTCCTTCGTCTCGAGCGTCGGACCGCCGGCGTTCTTGGTAGTCGCGCTGTCCGATACGGAAGCGGTGCCTTCGTTGCCACTACTATCTAGCGCGGTGACCGTGTACGTATAGGTGGTGTCCGCACTCACCCCGATATCGCTGTACGCATTCGTGAACGCTTGGCCGACATATGCACTGTCACGGTAGATATTGTAATACCAGTGGTCCGCTTCCGTGTTCGCATCCCATGCGAGGTCGATCTGTGACATGCTCATAGTGGTGGCGGTCAACCCGGTCACTTGTGCCGGTGGCACCTCGTCGGGTTCCATCTGCCAATCGATATTGACATCGACCGAATAATGGTCCGAGCCGGTATCGGCGGTCGGTGTGTCGCCGCAGGTCGAGTCGATGAGCAGCGGGGTGAAGAACGAGTTCACGATGATATAATCGATCCGCGCGGTGTAGGTCGGGTTCTGGTGGCCATAAGTATACCCCGGATCGGTGGGGTTCAACGCGCGGAAGACATCGGTGAAGGTATGGTTCACCGACGAGTACTGACCGTAGGTCGGGTCATCGGGATAGAGTATCATCGTCATCGGCCCGTACCCCAGATCGCCTCGGGGCGCCAATTCGCCGGTATCGGCGGGGGAGAAGGTATTGAGGTCGCCAATGTACATGATCGGGACATCACCCAGATCGTCCATGTAATTGATGATGCCCTCGGTCTCCCACTCACGGCGCTGCTCGTTCTCTGCCCCGGACAAGGCCTTCAGGTGCGCGCCGATGATATGGACCTCGGTGCCATTGATCGAGACGACGGCATCGATGAGATCGTGCGCCACCTCGTAATCCGAGCCGCTATCCATCGGTACGATGGGGAGCTGGATGAAATCGAGCACTGGATAGCGGCTGAGGATCGCTTCGCCGCTGGCCGTATAGAAGACACCCTGCGTGCAGTAGCCCACATACGGGACCTCATCGTCGAAGTACGCGTTGAACTCGTCGACATACTGGTCGAAAAGTGCGTTATCGTTATCGTCCCAGCTACCGGTCTCGACCAAGATGAGGATGTCTGGGTTCTCCTCTTTCACCACCTGCTTCCAGTCCGCGTTCACACCGCTCTGTTCGATATTGTAGGTCATGACCTTGAAGGTGCTAGCAGGGGCAGCTGTGACGGTAATGGTGACCGTTGCGGTATTGGAGTCTGCGTCGCCGTCGTTCACATTATAGGTGAACGGATCTTCGCCGCTGAAATTTCTATCTGGCATGTAGGTGAACGAGCCGTTGGTGTTGAGTGTTAATGTCCCGTTCGAGGTGGTACTAATGAGGTGCGCGCTCAGGGCGCCCCCGTCACGATCTGGATCGTTTTCCAGTACGCCGGGCGCTGCAATTGTTAGTGTCGTATCCGCGTCAGTTGTATACGCATCGTCATTCGCAACTGGCAAGTCGTTCATAGGAGTGATACTGATGGTGAGCGTACCATTATTCGAGTCGTCGGCGCCGTTGGCGTCAGTGGCATCGTCCCCGTCGTCGGCGTTGTTGTCGGCGTTGTTGTCGGTGCCGTTGCCGTCGGTGGTATCGTCCACGCCGTCGAGATGGGAGTAGTGCGCCTGCAGCACCTCGTAGCCGGTGGTCGTATCCGCGTTTGCGTT
>CAZSUE010000781.1:0-2624 GCA_964609045.1 uncultured archaeon
CGCGCAGCCCGTAGATTTATAACCCTCAATACTATTAACCGTTGAATTAAGACCCTTTCATTCCGCGCGCTGGGTTGCGTCGAACGCGCTGGCGAACGCGCATTCATTGCGCAGGCTCATGTTACTTAATATTTCATATGATGGTGATGCTATGGCTGTCGAAAGGCTCCGGACCTATATCGAAGGGTTCGATGAGAATATTAGTGGCGGAATTCCCAAGAATTCGATCGTGCTTTTTGCCGGTACTCCAGGTACGATGAAGACCTCGGTGGTTTACAATCTCATGTACAATAATGCCAAAGAGCATGGTATTCGAGGATTGTACATCACACTGGAACAGACGCGCGAAAGCCTCCTCCAGCATATGGAGGGGTTAGGCTACGAGCAGCTACCCGAGAACCAGCTCTCCGTGGTCGATTTTGCGACGATACGGTTGAAATACAAGACCGATTTTGGGCGCGAGATCGGCCAACTGGACGACGCTGCAAAATGGCTCGAGGACATCGAGACCTTCCTCGAGCAACATGTCAAGATGCACAAATGCGAGATCGTTGCGCTGGATTCGCTCAGCGCGCTCTATTCGCTCTATTCGATCAACGAGCTATCCAATATGCGAAAGGACCTCTTCTATTTCTTCGGTTTCATCCGCGACCTCGGTGCCACGACGCTCCTCATCTCGGAGATGTCACCGGATTCGAAGAAGTTCGGCGAATTCAGCGAGGATTTCCTCGCCGACGGTATCATCCATCTCAAGCTCGCCAATATCGACGAGGTCGAGAGCCAGCTCCGTATCCGTGTGGCGAAGATGCGTTCCACCGAGCACTCGCGCTCCTATTACCAGCTCATGTCTGAGAAAGGGGAACTGAAAACGACCCAGATCATCATCGACTAGGTTGCGCGGTGCGCGTACAAAACGAAATCGAGATGGTTGGACGATAGTTGGGCCATCGGCATTGTTCTTGTGAGACCGGTCACCCGTGCGTTCTGTGCCATGGCGGCGGACGCCGAAGGATGTCATCCCCTGATACCTCTATTTAGGATCGCGTTTTGCCATTCATGCGCCTCATTTCGACACACTCCGCCGGTTTTGTGCTGGAAACACGATCTGTGCCCCACGCCCGAGTTCTCGCGGTCGATACCAGGGTCGCACCGTCTTCCGCCTTCCGCCTTCCAAGGCGCTGACAGGCGTCATCGGGTGGGGTCACATGCCAGAATAGTGTCTATCGCCCCATACCCGTCACGAGCATCGTTCTCGAGCACTGCCATCATCACTTATCTGCACGATCAGCATCGACCTGAGGGGGCGCAATGACGAACGGTCCACCAAAATGGCTCGGTTGGGTCTGTCATCAGCGACCGGATCGGAGCTTCACCGTCTGCGGTCGGCAGTGCTGGGTATGTGCTCGTTGCCAGGGGTTCTATTATCTCTTCCCCGTCGGGCTCCTCGTCCCACTTCTCTATCCGCCGCTCCAGCAGCTTTCCGCCTCGTTCATCTTTGCACTGACCATCCTCGCGCTTATCCCCATGGCCATCGACGGCGGGACGCAATACCTCGGGATGCGCGAGAGCAATAACCCGTTACGGTTCATCACCGGCGCCGTTGCCGGGTTCTTTCTCGGGTTCGCCGTCACCACTATCATCTTCATCCCGGCGTTGGGCTAGCAGAACCGGCAGCGGAGCCATGGGATGACGAAATGAAAGGATACGATATGAAACGATATGAAACGAAGATCGGCGATCCATCCCATCGATCTCATTATCGATCTCATGCTCGTTCTTCTTCTCGTTCTTCTTCTCTTTTATTGGCCGGCGGTGAGCTCTTCGCGGTCGTCCAGCTCGAAAAAGTCGATCTGTGGTTTTCGTTCGTCATGGATGAGCGAGAACACATACCGGATCGGTAACCGGCGTTGATCCTTCGGTGTCCAGTACGGGCAACGGCTGCAACTGAACTCGAGAACGACCACCCAGTTATAGAGCGTCTTATTCTTGATCGGTTCCATGGGCGCATCGCAGACCGGGCACCGTTCCAACGATTCGATCGCTCCCTCTTCGCGGGTATGGACGGAGATGCGAACGAAATCCGATGCAATAGCGAGCTTGCGCACCCTCGCACCGGTCACACCCATCAGTTCAACCGTATCCGGCGCTTTGGACGCTTCCTCCGCTGCGGGCGGTTCACCGACTTCGCGTTGCGCTTCGCGCTCCTCTTTCGCCGTCTCGGTCAAGAGCGGTTCCGGCCCTTCTTCCTGCAACCGTTGGTCGATGGCCTCGTTGACGAGATGCTTCAATTTGGTCTGTGAATTGATCACACCATAATCATAAAGCACCTGACGCAGCGCTTCGACCACTGCTTCATCCGAGACCCTACGTCGGGCCATCGCCGAGAGGGAGTTCTCTCGCCATATTTAACGCTAACCGTTCTCGATCCGCCCGCTGCCTCACTGTTCTTGCGTGAACCGACGCCCGTTCTCGGCACGGAACGACCGACGGTCGAATAAAGTCGATACAAATAGCATGAAACAAAAACTCCTTTTCGCCAGCCATAGGTGTGAAGGAGTTATTGTTTCAGATTCAGCAGAAAGGGTTCCTTTGGACTTCCTTTCTGCGAACACCGCGAAAATGGG
>CAZSUE010000782.1:0-1527 GCA_964609045.1 uncultured archaeon
GGGTTGGGCGGGACGCAAAAGGAAGATCCACTTTATTGGGCGCGTTGGGAGCTGATCAGCGCATTATCGTCGCTGTTCGCCGGTGCCAACCTTCTCCTCGTGCGCCATCCTGCGGTCATGGACCCGCTCCGAACGGCGATCGGTGAGCTCTATCCCGCGACGGGTCCAACGGTGACGGAGGCTGTCCGTGACGACGGGGGTGCGATCTAATGGAACGCGAAGTGATGCAACTCTTTGCGCTGCTGCCCAGGGTCAACTGCGGCAAGTGCGGGCTCGCCTCGTGCTTTGCGTTCGCAAAGCGTCTTGCCAACGGCGATGCGGTACCCGATGACTGCCCCGAGCTCACCGCTGCACAACGGGACGCACTGCGAGGGGAGGGAACTGGCCCGATCCGTACAGTATTCATCGGCGCGGGCGACAACCAACTCACCGTCGGCGGCGGCGCGGTATTCGATCACCCAGAACGAGGGCCGTTCCATGATACTGTGTTCTGCGCGGTGATCGCTGCGCATGACCTCAAGAGCGTGCGGGCGCACGCCGAGCGTATTCACGAGTGTGGTTTTGTGCGGAAGGGCGGGACGTCGAGCAGCGCGCCTATCGAGATGGTGGGGCTCCGCGCAACGGACCGCGATGCCAGGGCCTTCCTCGCCATGGCCACCGAGGTCGCTTCCATCACCACCCTCCCGCTCATGCTCATGGCCGACGGCGAGGGTGCGCCCGCGTTCTTCAAATCGGTGGCACCCGCGCTCCAGCATCGTAAACCGCTCCTTTGTGCCGCATACCAAAACACGGTGGAGCCGATGGCGGCGCTGGCCGCACGGTTCGGGCTCCCGCTGGTCGTTTCCTGTAACGGTCCGCTCGAACACCTCGCCGCGCTGGTGGAAACGACCCGGCGTATCGGCGGCGCCGAGCTCGACCGCGCCCTCGTCCTCGGTCTTGCGCCCGCGAGATTGGGTGCGGCGATGGAGCGGTTGAGTCTCGTTCGGCGCTACGCGCTGGAAGCGCATTTCGCGCCGTTCGGGTACCCCGTCCTTTACAAGGCGCATGCGGGGCGCGACCCGCTGGTCCACGCCGCTCTCGGAGTGATGAATGTCGCCGCCATCGTCACCCTCGATGCCGGTGCGTTGACGTCGGATGAACTGCCGCCGTTATTAACGCTGCGGGACGAATGTAATGGGCGAACGGATCGTTAGAATAGAATAGAATAGAATGAATGGATCCAGCAGGATCGTTCCCTGCGGGCACGCCATATTTCGCGGTGCGAAACGGTGACCCACGGAACCACATGCGGTGATTTTCGTGCTGCGATGCCCGATACATCGAAGATGTTCGGGGAGCGTGCCGTTTTGCGCAGCAAAACGTGGCCGATATGCGAACAATGCAAATTTTCGTACCCCTTCGGAAATTATGACAAATTGAAGGGGTTCGAAATTGTCACATTGTGACAAAGTGTCGAGCTTCTCAATTGTAACACCATAGAAATGGAAATGGAAAAGGAAATGGGGACGAGGACGGAGACGAGAATGG
>CAZSUE010000782.1:1627-2620 GCA_964609045.1 uncultured archaeon
GGACGGGGACGAGAACGGAGACGAGAATGGGGACGGGGACGAGAACGGAGACGAGAATGGGGACGGGGACGAGAACGGAGACGAGGACGAGAACATGAACGGCTTGCGACCAAAACGCCTCATGGTAGTGCAGAGCAGTGTGAGCATGGAAGTCGATCCACGATCGCGATCACGATCACGATCATACGCTCTCGATCCTTCGCTCAGCTCAGCTCAGCTCAGCTCAGCTCAGCTCAGCTCTCGCCGAGGAGGTGTGGAAGTAACGCCTCCGCCGCACCGGGCCAGTGCTTGAACTGCGGGAAGACGCCGGGGTCGACGAGGTAGAGCGTCCCGCTGGATGCTTCACGCACGAGATCGAGGTCGCCAAAGCTCATTTTGGTGGTCGCTTTCCATCGCGCCACGATATCGAGGATATCGTCGGGCGCGTCCACGGCGCGTACCGGATGATGCTCGTTGACGAACGGCTCCTTTTCGTAGACGCGGGTCTCGGCGCCGATAAAATAGACGAGATAATGGGTGCCGGGAAGGTACGCTTCGAGATAGGTGAACCGTTCGTCGGTCTCAGGGATGTCGTCGGGGGACTCCACGAACTCGAGCTGGCTGCTCCCGCCGCCGACAATACCCTTCCAGAGGAGCGGATAGGCATCCTCGGCCAGTTGCGTGACGAGCGACTCGCGCGTGCCAAAATAGAACTCCGGCGTGGGTACACCCACCTCTTTGGCGATGAACGGAAATTCGATGCGGGTGCTGATCCTGCGCGTCATCTCGGGCTCCGGCACCACGCGAACACCCTGCGCTTGCGCATAATAGCCAGCATAAAGGAAATAGAGGTGCTTCGATTTGATGATCACGAGATCGTAGTCTTTCAGATGATCGTCGATGCGGGTGTTGGAGAGGTCGTAGCCTGATAGCGTGTGCCCGTCCGCTTCGAAAAGCGTTTGTAGCTCCGCAAAGAGACCGGTGTGACGCTTCGAATAGATCGCGATCCTCATC
>CAZSUE010000783.1:0-2619 GCA_964609045.1 uncultured archaeon
CGGCTCTACCTTCCCGGGAACAACCCCAAGTTCATGATCAACGCCGGCATCCACAACCCCGACGGGATCATCCTCGACCTCGAGGACTCGGTACCGCCTGCAGAGAAGGACGCCACCCGCATCCTCGTACGGAACGCATTACGGGTCGTAGATTTCTATGGTGCCGAAAGGATGGTGCGGATCAACCAGCTCCCCGACGGACTGGAGGACCTTCACTATCTCGTGGGCCATAATACGCATCTGATCCTCATCCCCAAGTGCGAATCCGCTGTTACGGTCCGTGCGGTCGACGAGCGTATCCAAGCGCTGCTGGCATCAGATGCGGTCGAGGATGACGGGCCGGTCTACCTCATGCCGATCATCGAGTCGGCGCTCGGCCTCCTCAATGCGTACGAGATCGCCACCGCGTCACCGCATATCGTCGCATTGACCATCGGGCTCGAGGACTATACCGCCGATATCGGCGTCCAACGCACGAAGACGGGAAATGAGAGCGCATGGGCCGTTTCAAAGCTCGTCAACGCGGCGAAGGCGGCGCGGGTCCAGCCCATCGATACCGTCTTTTCCGATATCGACGATATCGAGGGACTGCGCGAAAGCGCGCGCTATGCCAAGAGCATCGGGTTCGAGGGGAAAGGGTGTATCCATCCGCGCCAGATCGGCATTATCAACGACGCGTTCGCGCCCACCGCGGCTGAACTCGACCACGCCAAAAAGATCGTGCGCGCCTACGACGAGGCAGAACGCGAAGGACGGGGTGTGGTGACGCTCGGGAGCAAGATGATCGATCCGCCGGTGGTCAAACGCGCCATCCGAACCATAGAGCTGGGGCTGAAAACGGGCCGCATCGATGAGAACTGGAGTGACGACGAATGAGCGAGACCCATAACGAGACCAAGCAGGAGATCGTTGACGAGACCAAGCGGGAGACAGATAACGAGAGCGAGAACGCGAGCGGGTTTGTCACCAACGCCCTCGGGCGGCGGGTACCCACCATCGTGAACGGCGAGGAGACCATCCCGTTCAAGGGCGTCAACCAGCACCGACCCAGCGGCAAGAAGGCCGCGGCACTGATCCCCACCTGCAATAATTATCCAACGAACGGCGACAAACGGCTCCCCGATTTGAAGACGGCGCTCGAGAAGGCGGGGCTGCGCGACGGGATGACCGTCTCCACGCACCACCATTTCCGCAACGGCGACCTCCTCGCCAATCAGATCTTCGACCTCGCCGCAGAGCTCGGTGTCAAAAGGCTACGGTGGTTCCCCAGCGCGTCGTTCCCCTGCCATGCGCCGATCATCGAGCATCTCGAAAACGGTGTGGTCCATCATATCGAAGGAAGCATGAACGGTCCACTGGGCGATTTTGCGAGTCATGGCAAGATGGCGGGGCTCGGGGTGCTCCGGTCGCACGGCGGGCGCTACCGCTCCATCCAAGACGGCGATGTGCATATCGATATCGCCGTGCTCGCCGCACCGGCGGCGGATATGTTCGGCAACGCCAACGGTCTCTCCGGTCCCTCCGCATGCGGCCCGCTCGCGTACGCCATGGCGGATATGAACTGGGCGGATACAGTGATCGTCGTCACCGATAACCTCGTGCCGTTCCCATGCCACCCCTGGAACATTATCGGGAACTATGTGGACTATGTGGTGGTGACGGACAATATCGGCGATCCCGAGAAGATCGTCTCGGGCACCACGCGGATCACGCGCAGCCCCGATCGGCTCCTCATCGCCGAATACTGCGCGCGGTTCCTCGCCGAGGCGGACCTGATCCATAAAGGATTCAATTTCCAAGCCGGTGCGGGCGGTACCTCGCTCGCGTTCGTCAAGTATCTCATGGAGATCATGAAAGAGAAAGGTATCCGCGCGCGAACCATGAGCGGCGGCACTACCGGTTATCTCGTCAATATCCTCGAGGAGGGGATGGCCGATTATATCCTCGACGCCCAAAGCTTCGACCTCGAGGCCGTAAAAAGCGCCACGCGCAACGAGAACCATCTCATCTACGATCTCTTCCAGCATTACAACCATCATTCGAAAGGGAACACCGTTTCCATGCTGGACGCCATCGTGCTCGGCGCCACCGAGGTCGACATTCAGTTCAACGGCAATGTGGTGACACACTCCGACGGGCGCATGCTCCACGGTATCGGCGGGTGGCAGAACTGTCTCTTCGCAAAGTGCACCATCCTCGCCGTACCGTCGGTGCGCAACCGCATGCCCGTGATCCGCGACGAGGTCACCACCATCGTGGGTCCCGGTGAGATGATCGACGTCATCGCCACCGAGCGCGGCATCGCCATCAACCCTCGCCGCAAGGACCTCCTCGCGGCCACCGCGGGCTCGTCGCTCCCGATCCGACCCATCGAGGAGATCAAACGCGAAGTTGACACGCTCTGTGGCGGCCCCCCGACGAAACCCACGCTCACCGACGAGGCGGTCGCCATCGTCGAATGGGTCGACGGGACGGTACTCGACACGATCTGGAAAGTACCGGATGAAGAGGAAGTGTGAAGGGTGAAGGGTGAAGGGTGAAGTGTAAGTGGTGAAGGGGGGGATGTACATCGTGAAGCCACCCCCTTCCGCTCGCTGGCGCTCGCGGAGATTCTAGCGC
>CAZSUE010000784.1:0-2617 GCA_964609045.1 uncultured archaeon
TATGGTTGAAAATCAGGGCGATAAAGAGGTGGGAAAAAGTTTTAGGACTACACAGATGGTGTGGTCTCGCAAAAGATTCATATACAGCAAATTCTATCGGCTCACCCCTCAGGGGTGGTTCCATCGGCAGTATAAAACCAACCTATATCAAACGCATCGCGTCCGAACTACTACGCAAATTCCCAGAGCAGTTCACGAAAGACTACCAATATAACAAGCTCAAGGTCCAGCAGCTCACCGACGTCAATACGAATAAGATCAGGAATAGGATCGCGGGCTATATCACGCACGAAAAGACGCGAAAGTTCGCATAAGCGCGCATTGGGGACGCTCGCATCGGTTTTTTCGCGCCGCCGGTCCGGTCGGACCGAGCATTGTGAAAGAACACCCCGCACCCCCCCCCTCACGCCATCTCCAGGATTCAGCAGAGACGATCCCTTCGGGCTACGTCTCTGCAAACAATGTAAAATTTCGAACCCCTTCGAAAAGTTTGACAAACTGTCGCGGTTCGAAATTGTTACACTATCCAACCTTCGACCCGATGCGAGAGCCCCGCTCGGATCGGTCACCTTTTTTTCCAATAGAGCAGGTCCGGACCGCCGCCCCGCTCGCTCGCTTGCTCGCTCGCTCTCGCCCGCCTCCTCTCCGCTGTTCGACACTCTTCTCTTCTTTCGCAGAAGGCTCGGTGCCACGGCGTTTGTTAATAGATCTTTCGGCCAAAATCTATATATCAGGACAGTAGCCAACGGAGCCGCGCCCTCGCACCATCGCCGCACCGGTCATCGCCGAGCGGCCTACGAACGATTGACGGGCGACCTACGGGCGACCTACGGGGGGCCAGAAATCGGACCGGCCGGTCCCGAACTGTCTGCGTCACTGTGTCACTGTGAATCGTCACTGAGCTCCGCTTCGATCTCCGCGATCTGCCGTTGCACGAAGCGGTGCACGACCATCGGGTTCGTTTTTTGCGGGAGGAACCGAAAGAGCACGGCATCTGGGTCCACCGCCTTCATCTTGAAACTTTTAGAATATTGTTCCGATCCTTTGACGATCCTGACCATGATATGCCTACCCCTAACGGTTGGTTGTCTTCGTCGGTCGTTCCATTTTCATTTTTCATTTTTGGTCCATGCATGCATGCATACCCTCGCACCCCGCCTTTGGACCTCTCACCGCAGAGTAGCGGGACTCCCGTCTTCCCCGGCGGAGCGGCGGAGAATGGCGTTCTGGGCGCATGAGAGCGTTATGTTCCAAACTTCTCCTCGGTGAGCTCCGAATCGTCGACGATCATCCACGAGCGCATGCTATACCCACCCTCACAGGGTTGGAACACGCCCATATCCTCATGCCAGGCGTCGACGACGATCCCCACTTGGTGCGGTTGCGAAAAGAGCGTACGATGGGTCTCCACATCTGTGGGTGAATAGTACGCCGTATGGCCGGGGTGTGAATGATACCATCCCATGATGAGATATTCGTACGGTAGCTCGTGCAGCCGCTCGAACATCTCCTGGAACGCCTCTTTTCGGAACCTCACCGAGACGGTGGCCTGTGTATCGCGCTGCTCCGTCTCGGGGTGGATCGCGTCGTAGACCACGCACCCCTGCTTCCCGAAGACATCCGCTTTCGGCCCGACGAGGAGCCCCATCACTTCATAGCGTCGGTTTAGGACGATATGCCGCAGCATGGTATGGAACGCGCTCTTGGCGAGGTAGCAATCGATCTTGCCCGAGTGCGGCTTGACCAGCGGCCGGTTCACATTCCCCTCCTCGGTTGCGTCCCAGATATTATAGATGCCGAGATCGCGCTGGTTCTGGAAATAGGTCTCGGGCGAATACGATCCCGGATCGCGCTGGACAGGGTCGGAGAACACGACCTTCGGCTTGCGTCGCGCCCCCTCCATCTCCTGCTCCACATACTCGACGAGCCGCGTGACGATCTTCTCGTTGAGATGTCGCCCCCATTCGTCGGAGGCGTACCTCGGCGTGCCCGCCATGAGTTCCGGGCGGCTCACGAGGAGCCGCGAGCTCTCGATATCGACGCGATAGCTCTCGTCACCAGTGGAGCTCGATCGCATCGCCTCCGTCGCCAGCTCATAGTCCGAGAACATCATGACATTGATATCGTACTGCTCCTCGATGCGCGCCATCGCGTCGGTGATCGCGCGTTTATGAGTGCCGATCGCCTGACCGGTGAGGATGAGGAGGTGCTTTGCACCGATGGCCACGAGGTCGGCGAGGATGTCGGTGAGCATGGAGGTATAGGTCTCGGTACAAATCGAGAGGAGACCGGGGAGGCTCCCCCGCCCTTCCGCCGCGCCGTACGGTATGAGCGGGAGCAGCATCGCGTTGAGCCGCACCGCGAGCTGTTTGGCGAGATGGACGGTATTGAACGAGCCGCTGGAGAGCGGAAGCGCTGGCCCTTGGTCCTCCAGCGCGCCGAGCGGGAGGATGAACAGTTTCTCAGGCCGCACTGCGTGATCGAACTCACTCTTGGTCAGCTCGTCGATATTCATGATCCCATGGGAATGATGGCACCGCAGCTATAAAAAAACATATCATGAAAGGGGAGCGGGGAGCGGGGAGCGGTGTGCGGTGTGCGGGGTGCGGGGAGCGGG
>CAZSUE010000785.1:0-2615 GCA_964609045.1 uncultured archaeon
GCGAGATCGCGGTAGATCGCGCCGATCTGGCGGCGATCGCCCTCGTCCTGTGCACATTGGAGCGCCTCGCGATAGAGCTGCTCCGCGTGGCTCCATTCGCCGATGGCCTCGGTGATCTCCGCCCGTAAGAGGAGGACCAAACGCCACGCCGACAAAGACAGCTCCTCTTCGTCGAACCTATCGAGGAGCGAGAGCAGCTCCTCGAAATAGCCGAGCCCAATGAGCAGCCGTGAATGGCATTGCGCGATATCGAACGCACGCCCATATCGGCCGGCGGCGATGAAATGATAGATCGCTTCGATGGCATTCCTCACCGGCGACCAGCTCGAGACCGGAATGCCGTCGCCCAGTTCCAGTTTTTCCATCTCGCGCAAACTCAACCGCGTCGGATCGTAGCGCTTCGTCGGCATCGATCCCGGTGCGAGCCGATCGCGATCATAGATTGCCGACGCGGCGGGCACCTCACGCGTTTCATCCTCTGATGAAGCTAAGATCGTCTCTAAGCGCTGCTCGTAGTATGCCCCCGCGTGTTCGTGGTATCGACGCCTATCGGACGGGGCGAGGCGTGCGGAGAGGAACTCGCGGATCAGTTCGTGGATCTCAAAATAGCGCCGGTACTCGTGCAGCAGCGACTTGCGCACCAGCCGCGAGATGATATCCCGGCCCATGCCCGGGTCGAAAAGGAGCGCCTCGGCCGTGACGCGGAGACGATAGACCGACGCACATTCGAGCAGCTCGCGTTCCTCTTCGGAAAGCGTCGCGAGGATCTCGTCCTCCAGATAGAGCTGGAGGTCGCCCTGCGTCATCGGCTCGTCCGCCTCACGCGCGAGCTCCAGCGCCAGAGGGTGCCCTTGCGTGGCAAGGTAGGTCGCAAGCGCATCATCGTGGTCGAACCCCCGCAGCTCGAGGAACGCCACCCCATGCTCCAGTTCCAGCCCACCCAGCTCCAGTTCGAGTATCTCGCCGGTGCCAACCACCCGCCGCCGGTCGTAGAGGTCGAGGAGGCGGCGGCTGATCATGATCAGATTGAGTTGCTCGATATCGATCGCCAGCTCGACGAGCGCACGGAAGAACGGCCGGAGCGAGCGACTCGCGTGATGGATATCGTCGATGACGAGGAGGAACGGTCGACAAACGAGATGGTCGCTCAGCAGTTTCACCAGCGGCCCGATGTCGGTACCACCGAGATCGCGACACCGCTTCGCGTAGCGTTTCTCGCCGCGTTCGGAAAAGAACCGCGCAAACTCCATGGAGAGACTGCGGAGCGTATCCCAGCTATGGATATGGAGCCAGAGGATATCGTGATCGTCACCGAGCTCCGAGCAGCATTTCGCCACCAGCGTCGATTTGCCGATGCCCGCGAGGCCGTAGAGGAAGAAGACCGGCTGGGTCGAGCTATCGAGCCATTCGCGGATCGTTCTCAGTTCCAGCTCGCGCCCGACGAAGCGTCTAACCGGTGGCATATGCTCACTATGATGGACCGACGGCGGTACCTCCGGTTCCGGCGGGTGGTACACACCGTCGCGGTCGAGACCGAGGAGGACGGTGAGGAGCGCCTTGTTACCCGCGCTCGGCTCCATCCTCTCGTCGAGATGATCCTCAACCGTGATCGCGGCCGTTGCGTCGCGCCCATTGCCTTCTGGCTCGATCGTGAGCGCGAGCGCCGTATCGATCAGCTCGTTGGCGCGTTCCAGCCCCTCGGGCGTGAGGAAATAGACGGTGAGCCGACGCTTCTTTCCCCCCACATGCGCGAGCCGGCTCGTCCCCCACCCACTCGCCTCGAGCTTCTTTACCGCACGCGGGATCGCACTGCGCTGGACTCCCACTGCCTCGGCGATGCCTTTCTGCGTCAGCTCGAACGGTACCTCCACCTCATCTTCGTAACGGAGGTAGGCCTGGAGATGGATGAGGATGCGTTCGACCACTGTAAACCGATACGGGTTATTCACCATGTACTGCCACCAAACTTCGAGCTGGAGCTTCGACCATGTCGCACGACCCATCGCCGTACCGCTTCTCGTTCTCTTTTAGGTCAACTCACGGACAGGTGTGGTGTGCGGCGCCACAAACCATCCCTCGGAGGAACGAGCCTCTCGCGACGATGAGGCAAACGGCACGGTCCGAACGCCGAAAATGAGTATGGCGTTCACTCACAAAAAGCTGACGCCCTCCACTCGACCGGATCGAAGTGGCGTACATGCGTCCTATTCGAGCGCCGCGGCGAGCCGGGAGAGGCCGGTCTGGATCTGGCCGCTGTCCAGGGCAAAGCTGAGTCGGAAATGTCCCTCGCCGGCGCCGGCGAACGCATGACCCGGCGTGAGCGCGATCTCCGCTTCCTCCAGTATCCATTCCACGAACGCGCCCGTCTCTCTCTCTTCGTCACTCTTGCGCCCGGTGGCGTCAAAGAACCGTTCCCAGGCCGCATCCTCGATCTTCGGGAAGCAATAGAAGGTGCCGGCCGGGCGTGTGACCGAGATGCTGGGGATATCTGCGAGCATATCGAGGACGAGGTCGCGCCGTGATCGGAACGCATCGACCATCTCCTCCACCGACCGTCTCACCGCCGGGTTCCCGCTGAATGCGGCGAGCGCGCCGTATTGCGCAAACGAGGTGGG
>CAZSUE010000786.1:0-2602 GCA_964609045.1 uncultured archaeon
ATTCGCATTTTCCGACCTCCGCCGCGTGTACGAGATCATTCTCGACGAGGAGCTGGATAAGCGCAATTTTCGTAAAAAGATACGCTCGTTCGACATCGTCGAGAAGACCGGCGAGTACCGTCGGGGGCCCACACGGCCCGCCATGCTCTACCGGTTCAAAGAACCGACGCCGCGGTCGGCCTTTAAAAAGATCGAGTTCGAGGGCTGAACCCGTCCCACCGCACCAGTCTCCGTCATACCCATCTCATATCATCTCATCTCATATCATGCCCCGCGAGAGGAATAAAACTCTTATATACCGCCAATATAGTTGCAGGAATAAACAATTCCCCTGGATTTCTGGGATAATGCGAGGGTGCCTTACCAATACGATGGAGGATATGGGTGGTTTCTATGATCGGGTATCGATGCTCGTTCTCAACACATCGCACCTATTGGATCACCATCGGGATCGTTTTCTTCTTCCTCATGGTCAATGCCGCTCCTGGGATGACATGGAGCGCTATTGCAGAGGGTTCTTACGGACTTGGTGTCGAGCGCGAGATCGAGCTCGATTCATACTATGTCAACGCCCTCGCATGGTCGCACAACGGTGAATATATCGCGGCCGCGCCGGAAGCGAGCGGTGGTGCCGATCGGATCCGGGTCTGGGAAACGGGGAGCGGTGAACGACGAACGCGTATCTCTGGCTCCGGCGGTGGCGCTGCATACGATATCGGCTGGACACCGGATAATGCTATCATCCTCAAACGAGACTCATACACCGTCTGGGACCTCGATGACGGATTTGTGCGCGATTTCGAAGCGTTCACCGATGAATCGTTGCTCCTCGCACCATATGTGGACCCCACCACCCACTCGAAATGGTTCGCAGTATCGACCAAGGTCCAAGAGAATGCCACAGAGATCCATCTCTATGATGTCCTGAGAGGGCGTCTAGAGGCGAATGTGACCATCTCGGGCTATCGCTTGGAATATACCTCATCATACGGTTCAGCCCTCTCTCCCAACGGCGAACGCGTAGCGATCAGTGTGTCATCCAAGGATGTGGAACGGATCCTCGTTTACGATATCCCCACTAAAACGGTGACTGTGATCAGGTCCAGTGAATCCAGACTGGCATTGTCCCCCGATGGCTCGATGCTCGTTTCGGCGGGTTTCAACCATCCGAGCGCGCATCTCTGGGATACTACCACCGGCGCCATGCTCGATGAGCTCCCAACGGCAAACAAATACGGTTTCGAGACGCTCGCGTGGTCGCCCGACGGCGAGAAGCTCGCTACCAGTGGCCACAGCGACGACAATACCGAGATATGGGACCCAGATTCCGGCAAACGGATCGAGACCGTGGAAGGACAGCTTCCCGCATGGTCGAGCGACGGTCGTAAGCTCGCTACCTATATCCTCGGTATCGACTCCTCCATTACCATCTGGTCGAAAGATAGCGACGGCGACGATATCGCAGATGTCAGCGATTTCCTCCCAAATTTCAACAACAATAAGTTTTATCTCATCGTCGCCATCAGTATCGCCGTGGCCGCCGTCTCCATCATCGTATGGTTCGTTCGGCGGCGGCGGTTCGACAGTGATGAGGACGAATTCCAATTCGAATTCGAATTCGAGTTCGAAGATGAGGGCGAGTTATCATACCGACCTGGGAACATGGTAACGCCACCATCGCAGCCCACGCTCGACCGTAATTCACAACCGGTCTATCCGCAGCACTCACCGCAGCGTACCATGTCGCGCTATGCCCGGCCAACTGTCGCGGCCACACAAGGGCCGCAGCAGGTCGTCATCATCCAGAACATCGGTCAATACATCGCTGGCAATAAGACGACCATTGTCGACAGCGTCATCCAGCGCTCTTCGTTCGATGGAGCCCCATCGAACGTGCCTCATCCCGGACGGGCAACGACCCGCGCGCGAACCCTCGACCAACAATCGAAACGCCAGCTCCTGCGCCAATACGAGATGGTCCTGCGGAATGTCTGGAACAAAGGCTACCTGACCGAGACCGAGCAAGAGCTCCTGCGCGAGATGCGGCTGCGCGATAACATCACCATCGACGATCATCGCAGGATCGAGAGAGGGTTATTGAAAGAGCTCCATCGATCGTGAGGGGGTGGCTTTGCGTCCCTCTTGTACCGCTGCGGTTCGTTCGGCGCTCTATCCTCGACCCGTCGGTGTATCGATACGTATCGACCTGCATTCGCCGTGCCAGTGGTCCCGGAGGTCAGCTGTATTGTGTAACAATTTCGAACCCCGACATATTGGCGGAGTCACAACTTTCCTCTCCGCCAATGTTCGCTTAAACGCAGCACGGAAATCACCGCAGGTGTTTCCGTGGTGTGCCGTTGAGCGAAGCGAGACGTGGCCGATCCGCATGGACCCTTTCTGCTAAATTACGGGAAAATGTACTCATTTTCGCGGTGTTCGCAGAATCTGCCACGTTTCGCGGTGCGAAACGGCTTGGGTGGGGTTGCCGGTTACCCGGCACGCCCCCCCGTTAGAACCGTACGTACGGATTCTGCGATTAACTGCTTTACAGCAGCTAATCTGAGCCTTCAACTTGCAAGCAAGTTGTGCGGTCCCGTATACG
>CAZSUE010000787.1:0-2599 GCA_964609045.1 uncultured archaeon
TCCGCGCCGTCGACGCGCGACGACGAGCCACGGGGATCGGAACGAGCACGGATGAGTCAGGCGCACCGGACCTCTTCGAGCGCGCATGGGAACTTTTCGTAAGCGCGCACGATGCGTTCTGGACCAACGACGCCGATCGGCTCGCTGAGATCGAAGTAGATGGAGAGGCGCTGATCGAAACGCTCTTTTCCATCGCCGCCGATGAAAGCGGCCGGAGGATGGTGGTGGGCGATGCGGATGACGAAACGATCGCGCACTACGCAACCGTCGCCGCCGGGGCACGAGGGCTCGCCCGCGTCCGTGGCAAACCGATGCCCTCGCCCCCTTCCTCGACGCCTTCCTCGGCGCCTTCCTCACCCCCTTCCTCGGCCCCGAAGCGCTGAACGATCGAGGCAAATCGGCCCTCAATAGTGAAAAACAGTGCATCGCGCCCCGCGGCGATCAAATGCTTTAAATAGTCTCACGAACTGTAGTGATTGAAAATAACTATTGTTCGTGATCACATGACGAAGAGCCAAAGCGCACTGTTCATCGACTTCGAGAATGTTGTAATAAGCGCACAGAAGATCGATGAATTAGAAGATCAATCGCGTCCATTCAAGATCAAGCCGATCCTCGAGTTCATAGAGAATAAATTCGACCAGAAGCCGATCCTCCGACTCGCCTACGCCGATTGGCGGAACCCGATGTTCAGTATCTATACCGCCGAGCTGTTCCGCCACGGGGTGGAGATGAAACATATCCCGCACCATGGGATCATGCACAAGAACGCGGCCGACATGTACATCACCGTCGATGCCATGGAATGCCTCAAGGCGTTCCCCGACATCCACCGCTATTTCATCGTTTCGGGCGACTCGGATTTCACACCGCTGATCAATAAACTGAGGGAGTATTCAAAGACCACCGTCGGGTGCGGGATCAAGCCCACCACCTCCAACCTCCTCGTCCAGAGCTGCGACGATTTCTATTATTATCTCACCGTGCTCATGGAGATGGGCTATCTCATCCCGAACAAACACGATAAACAGAAACGCAAACGCAAGAGCCGCGATATCAAATCGCTACGCAAGATCGTCTCGAAGATCTTCTACAAGCACGAGAGCAAGACGCTCCGGTTCTCCCGACTGAAGGACCGGATCAGGCGCGAGGTGCCGGACTTCGCCGAGTGGCAGTTCGGCTACAGCCGGTTCGGCGTGCTCATGGACGACCTCATCAAGATCATACCGAATTTGACCATCGAGAAGGACGAACACGGCCACCCGCTCGCCGTGTGGAAAGGCGACCTGGCGCACAATTCCGCCGCGCTGAGCGAGGTCAAGGAGGCGTCGCGGGAGAAGAAAGAGCGCTGGCAGATACTCTTCGAGCAGCTCCGGCAGGAACGGAAGTTCATCACCGACCCGGCGAACCGGAAACAAGCACTGGAGAAGGTCTACAGCTATATCAAGAACGAGGATCATTATAGGATCAACGAGCTGTTCAATTTCCTCAAGCAGAAGATGCAGGACGAGTCGCACCAGGACCTCATGGGCACCGTGCTCACACTCTACTATAGCCAGATCTTCGATATCCATCCCGAGGATCGCGGCAAGGACCTCATGGAGCGTCGGCTCGCTCTCAAGAACAGATCGATGCGTCTCACCAAGTTCCTGCGCAATTATTACCGCAGCCTTCTCTATAAACAGGTGGTGGAGCAACAGATGAAATGGACGCCGGAGGAGTGTGCCATGGCGTTCATGTACACCGACGAGTCCGGGACGGTGCAGTTCTTCCAGGAAGTACTGGAACAGCTCTCCTAACGGCTCGCCACCGCACCGCTCGTGAGGATCATACGATACGATATGATTCGATACGATATGATTCGATACGATACGATACGATACGATATGATCCCCCCCGAGTGCGAGCAATGAGATCAAGCTTGGACGCGTGAGAGAACATGATACTGGATCATGACCGCACCGCCGTGATCGTCGTCGATGTCCAGGGGAAGCTGGCCGAGCTCATGGCCGATCGCGATCGGCTTTTTCGCTCGTTGGAAATATTGATCCGTGGCGCCGTCGCCCTGGAGCTGCCTCTCCTCTGGACCGAGCAGCTCCCGGAAAAGATCGGGGAGACGACCGCCGAGATCGCCGCGCATTTCCCATCCTCGCACACGCCGATCGTAAAATCGCATTTCAGCTGCTGGCAGAACGACGCGTTCCGCGGCAAACTCGTGGCACTGGACCGGTCCCAGTTCCTCATCGCCGGCATCGAAGCGCATATCTGCGTCTACCAGACCGCCATGGACCTTCTCGGCGCAGGCTACGATGTCCAGGTCGTTGCAGACGCCGTTTCGTCCCGTACCGTGCTGAACCGTGACCTCGCCTTATTTAAGCTCCATAGCAGAGGCGCGGAGCTGACCACCACCGAAATGGCGCTCTTCGAGCTGATGCGTATCGCCGAAGGGCCGTCGTTCAAATCGATCCTCAAGCTCATCACTTAAAGGATGGGGTTGGGGAATTGGGCCGCCCCACGCGGTTAGCGGTGTGCGGTTAGCGGTGTGCGGTGTGCGGTTAGCGGTGTGCGGTGTGCGGTTAGCGGTGTGCGGTGTGCGGTT
>CAZSUE010000788.1:0-2597 GCA_964609045.1 uncultured archaeon
AGTGGCTCGAACCCAGATAAGATCATGTGCTACATGTAGACTACATGTAGGAAAAGCCGGACAAACGTGTCCTCCAAGGGTGTCGCTCCCAGGCGCTTTTCGCCCTTCCGCCACAATAAAACCACCGCGGGAAAAACGACTACCATCAAGATTCTTGCGAATTTGATCAAGCCGAGCGGGGACTGTGCTTCGATCAGTCTGTCCCCACCGAGGTGTATGGAAGGCTATTGAAGCGGAAAGTGGAATCTCCCGAACCGCTTGGGCTTAATCATTCACCATGAAACACTGGATGCAGTGAACTTGTCGGGTCCTGAACATCGCTCGAGTAGGTATGCTCAGCTCAATGTGGCTACGGTCGAGGCCTCTTTCTGGATGCAGTCGTACTCTCTAAGAGTGCTCGAGCGTGTGTACGGTCCTATCTGCTTGCTGCATAATCAGACTCTTAACCGAACAGCAATATAGCCGGAGTGAATATTGGGTACATAATGACAACTGGGAGGATGGAAGGCTTGTTGCTTGGTGCGTTAAAGCTTGAGAATGTTGGTCCGTTCAAGACGCTGGACCTCACCTTTAAACGCCCGATGACGGTGCTGGTCGGACGGAACGCAATGGGGAAGACCACGATCCTTCGCTCGATCGTTGCGCTCTGGTCGAACCTTCGCGATCCGCAACTGGTGCCGCGGACAACATATGGTAGGGACCAAAGCTTGATCAAATGTGACTATTTCCCGACGGAAGAGGATGTCTGGAATTACAGTCGTGCCTATAAGTTCCCCGTCGACGCTACATCAGTCCACGATGTTGGGGTTGAGTATCGGAAACCGGATGGAAGTATGGGTCCTTCCGACAACCCAACGATCTATAGTCCATTGATCGCGATCAACGCCTATCGCCGGCTCGAACCGGGCGGTGTCGAAGGGCCGAAAAAGGGGCATGCAGTTTCCGTGAACAGGGCCATTCAAGTCCACGCTGGTAACTTCTCGACCGGGAATTACGGATCGATCCATCAATGGCTCGTGAACCGATATTTCTCACGATATGAGGACTGGGCCCAGCGTGAAAGACGTGAAATGGAAGCATTCTCGAATGGTCTCGAAAAACTATTCCCAAGTAAACTTCAGGTCAGTTTTAAGTCTGTCAATGAAAACTATGACCCGATCTTCACGACCGTTCATGGTACGGTCCCGTTCAATGAACTATCGGGCGGGATGCAGTCCGTTGTCCACATCGTCTTTTCCATCATCGACGGTGTGAGCCAGATCCGGAGGGAGTCCGAAAACATCTTCGACGAGGACGCGTTGGTGCTCATCGACGAGATCGAGAGCCATCTCCACCCGGAGTGGCAACGGACGATCGTTCGGGGCCTGACAAAGATGTTCCCGCGCTGCCAGTTCATCCTCACGACGCACTCCCCGCTCATCGTTTCAAGCTGCGAGCCCAAGGAGGTCGTACACCTCACGCAATCCGCTGGCGATGACGGTGACGGAAACGGTCAGATCGAAGCGCGGGACTTCCAGTCGACCAAGGGATGGCTGGCAGAGGATGTATTGACCGATCTCATGGGCGTCGAGAGTTCGCGACCGCCGGAGGTCCAGGAAATGATCGATCGTTTGCGCGAGTTGTATCGAAAGCGGGCGGAAGGGTCGCTTATAGATAGAGAACGTGACGAGATCCCAGCAACCGAACAGGAACTCGAACAGCTGCTCCCCGTCGATGACCCGATACTCATCACGATGAAGTTCGACGCGCTCCGCCAGACCATGGAGTGATTGTTCATGCATCGGGTGACACGGCCACCGACGCCACCGTCGCTAGCGGCTCATGCTGACGACTGGACAACGGTGCTGCTCGAGCAACTGACGGCATATAACAATGTCATAAAAGATGTACCAGAAAAATTCAAGAGCCGGTATCGGCGAGCTGATGTGAAAGAAGCACTCGAGCAGATGTACGACGGGCGATGCTGCTATTGTGAGTCACAAATCGGTGTGACCGATTACGAGCATATCGAGCACCTCCGACCGAAAACGCGGTTCCCAGAACTCTGGTTCGACTGGGAGAACTTGCATTGGGCCTGTCCTAAATGCAATATAGCCAAGAGTTCGAAATGGAACGACGAGCATCCCATCGTCGATCCTACTGTTGACAACCCCGCCGAGCACCTATCGTTCGATTCCGCGATCGTGTTTCCCAAGTCCAAGCGTGGTGATACGACGATCGAGCATGCGCAATTGAACCGTCGGAAGCTTGCGAGAAAGCGGGAAAAGATAGCAGCACGGGTGTATTCAATTATCCAGCTTATAAATAGAGATCCCAATCTCCAACATCGCCATGGATCGATCGATCGATTATCGTTGTTTACTGGCCATGATGACGAGTTCCCGACGATGATCCAGCTTCTGATAGACGAGTTCCTCCAGCCGGTGTAACAGGAGACGAAAACGAGCGTTCCGTTGCTACTCGGGTCCGCACCTTCGTGTGGTTCTTGACGGTAAAATAGTGATCCATATTCCAGAAAGCCATGAGTTTCTTTCACCGTATAATAGTCATAGCATCACGCTCTTGCGTTGAGTTCGGTCAACTTGAAATGAAACCCC
>CAZSUE010000789.1:0-2589 GCA_964609045.1 uncultured archaeon
GCAGCAGATTGGGTTCTCACATTGCATGGCCAAAGCGCAGGTCTGAAAGGTGCAGAGATTTCAAAACTGGGGTGGGGGCTCCGCCTTCCTCCGCGTGTCCTCCGTTCCCCTCCGTGTGAAAAAACCTTGCATCATTGTCAGTCGAAGCGGCTGCGATCGGCTCAAAGCGTTCCTAAGTTCGATTGCATCGTATCGTATCGTATCGTATGGTATCGTCCCCGTCTAGCAAGACGGAAGTGGTCGACAGAGGTGTAAATAAAAGAGAGTACCGATGCACACCCCCTCTCGACCTTCGTTCCATCACTCCATCCTCTCATTTTCTCTTTCATGAACGCTGAACGCACTTTTTTGATCGATCGGTTGGGGGAAGGATCGGATTTATAGCCATGCGTCCCTGATAAGATACCCTCGCGCACCATATAGCCATGCAACGGAGATGAAGTAACATGGATACGCCCCGCCGTCGGAACCGGCGCATCGTTCTTGGCATCATCGTCATCGCGCTCATCGTCGGTGCGTCACTCCCGATCTATTATTTTCTATTCCGCGTCCCGCCCATGGACGAGTTCCTCGCCACTGTCTATAAGGAGGGCGATCGTGCCGCATTCCGAGTGCATGTTACGGACCACGAGCTGCTGGAGACCTCGTACGGGACGGTTACATTGGTCCGGTTCGACGAGGTCTGGCCGCCGTTCGCCTTTTTCGGTGACCGCCGCAACAGCTACCCGATCGGTGAGCGCTGTACCACCGAAGTGGCCTTCCACCGCTATGAGATCGATAACGAATCGGTCGTACTCCCGCAGGAGTACTTACTCGGCTTCTACCTCTCCATGGAGCCGACCTTCCATCGCATCTCGCTCCATGCCGGAATGGGACTGGAGGGCGCGGCGTACGACGCGGCGAATGCGACCTACGAGGTCGAGGTCAAAGCGTTCGAGTACACGAACAACACGTTCGCAAAGGACCAGTACGACCATGCGCTCAATAGGAACCGGCTCCCGGAGCGCTGGGTCCAGTTCTATCGCGAGCGGGCGGAGGACGGGTTCGCCGGCGCGGCGCGGCCCCTGCTCATCACACACTACATCGTGCTCTCGAACATGGTCGCGTTCGGCGCGGACTCCAGCGCGCAACGCGAAAGGGATACCTTTCTCCCCGATCGCGTGGCTTTGACTGACCCCGACGAGGACGGACGGTTGAGCGTCGGCGACCGCATCGCGGTGGAGCTCGGACCCACCCGCGACCGATACACCTTCGAGACCTACAAACTCTCACTCAACGGCATCCTCTCCGGGTATTGCCCGATATTGAACTGGCACGCCGGGCCGTTCTATTCCATCGGTGGCCAGTCGGGATATACGCTCGGGTGGAGCGAAGTACGGGGTCGCGAACCCAATGGAACAACTATCGAACAGCTCACGGTCCATCGCACCTGGGGCGCTCCCGCACCGATGTCGGAGACCGAGGTCCAGCTCTACAAGATGAGGGAGCATGTGCTGACATTGATGACGCTTACCGACAAAACGATCACCACCTTTACGGACGACGGGACCGATGCCGAGGTCTCGTTCGCCGATACGAACGATAACGGCCAGATCGACGGCGGCGACCGCTTCGAGCTCAATGGGCTCGAGCTATATCAGACCTACGAGGTCCGCGTGATCCACCGGGACCGGACCCGGCTCAGCTGGGAGTTCGTCCCGTCGCTCGGGCTCCAGCGCGCCCGGTGGCCAGTGCTAATGTTCGCCCCTCCAGAGCATATTAACGACCACATTACCCTCGCGCTCGATCGGGTCGAAGCGTACTTTCCCCGGCTCGGCGATCTGCAGTTTGAACTCTGGGTCCCAACGGTGAATGTCACGCTGGTGCTCGATCGGCTCAATGCGCTCTTTGCCGACGCAACGGGGGAAGAGACCGAAGTCCATCCGTCGCGAACGGTGGGCGCCGCAACGCTGAACCTCACCATCGTCGATACCGACGAGAACGGGTACTATACCCCACAGGACCGTATCGTGATCCGCGGGTTGGACGAGGGGGACCCCTATCGATTGACCGTCCGTTTTACCGGCCAGACCGTCTCGAATATCGCGATCGGGACATTGAGTGGACCGAACGACGAGCCCGCGCGGCGAAGTGATCACGAGGCATAAAACGGCTGAGGCGATGTGACGATAGAACACTGAGAGTGCCAGGGGCGATAGCGGAGAACGGATAGATCGGACCCGATGGGTATTCGAAAGTCCGCGTTCCCACATACCATTCCAGCGGATCGGTTCCTAACCCCGCGCGATAGGAGGATAGGTCGACGCCGCCCGCGGTCGCACGCCGTTACCCGTAAAAATAAAAAATCGACCTGACCGCTATCATCTCATTGAAGTGCTCAAAACGGCGCCGACGCTGGTTGCGCACGGCGCGACGATCGAAACGGTGATGCTCGCGCTCGGCCCGGATGACGCCAGCAGGGTCGCACGCTCGGTTCAGCTCAGCTGCAAATGAAGGTACCCACGAAATCGATCATACCGTTGAGCACGAACTGGACGGCGATGGCGGCGAGGATCAGCCCCATGATCCGCGAGAGCGCCTGGGTGCAGA
>CAZSUE010000790.1:0-2580 GCA_964609045.1 uncultured archaeon
GCCCCCGATTGAGCCATTCCCGCGCGGGGTCTGGCAAAAAGGAAAAGTGGACCCGCCGGGATTTGAACCCGGGGCCTCTTCCATGCCAAGGAAGCGATCTTCCAGTCTGATCTACGGGCCCGTGCTGATCAATGAATGAATAAATGAATGTGTGAATAAATGAATGTGTGAATAAATGAATGTATGAATAAATGAATAAGGGTCGTACTGTACGATGAACTCATCGTGTGGTGGAGCTACTATGTCCTGCACCGACGATATAACGACGGCTGACTTCGACGATGGCGGGGTGCTGTGGTCCGCGTTAATCGTGATAACGTTTGACCCAGTTGTATTTCCGAATCCGTTTCGACGCTCCGAACCCACAACTCGCGCACCGTTTTTTCCGGATGTGATAGGAACGTTTCCCGCATCGTCGACAGCGGATATGCGTTTTTTTGTTGCGTTTGCCGAATGATGGTGTTCCCTTTGTCATGTTGTGCCACACCTAAAAAAAATGTATTGGGGTACTGCAGACGCCTACGGTGAGATATAGATGACATTGTCCCCGCGGACGATGGCGATGCGCATCTTGCGCTGAAGCTCACCGTTCTTGACCTCCTCAACATTCCGCAGCACGATGTTCATGTGCGGGTCGTAACCGTCGAGGATACCGCGATACTCGCGCTTCGAACGAAGCTCGACGATCACGCGTTGATTGATCGTGCGATTGAGGACATTGAGCGGTCGTTCCATTTTCGACACCAGTGACAGTCTCCTGTTTCGAGCGGGTAAAGATACCAGCGGTACTTAAACTTTTGCAGCCATCCATCGCGTGGCCATGGAGTGGTCTGTGGCCACAGTGGCCGAGGGAGCGATCCTCCTGCCTCGTACTACCGGCGATGATGGATCTCGTTCGTAATGTTGAATAATGATTATATATTCTCTCGGTATTACCTGTTAGGAGATCGGCGGCGATGCAGCCTCCTTCGCCCACGCGCTATCTCGTCGTCTCGCTTCTTTATCGGCAGAAGGGCGAAATGTCGTTTCTCGATACACCATCCCTCGGGCGCGGCTCGGCCAACGGTACCGCCTCCACGACCATGCAGCGGTGATCGATCGATGGAAAATCCGTATTATCTGAATCCTGTTGCTCGGCTCGGGGAACTCTATGGCCGCGACGCATTGCTCGACGCCATCGTCCGCTCGCGCGAGAACTGGGCGCTGATCGGCGAACGCCGCGTGGGGAAGACCTCGATCTTGACGAATCTCGACGCATATATCCAGCAGCGCTATCAGGGTCGGGGACGCCACTGCCGCGCGGTCATCATCGACCTCCAGTTCGCCTACAGCGACGATCTCTGTCAGTGGTTCATCAGAACGCTCGTAACGAAGCTCCGCCGACCCAAACACCGTCGCCGCCTGCGAAAGATGCGCGATACCGACGCACTCTTCCACCTCCTTCAAGATGAGCTCTCGGAGCTCCAGGGCGGTGACAGGCTCTTCGTCTGTATCGACGAACTCGACGCGCTGCGCGATATCATCGATCCGCGCCTCGTCAATTTCTTCCGCGGGCTCGCCGAGGAGCCGCAGGTACAGCTCGTGATCGCCGCGTTCCGCAACCCACATATCCTTTCTGAGCACCATGACGCATTCTTCAATATCTTCCGCCAAAAGCGGCTGGAGAACCTCGACCGGTCGTCGACCGAACAGGTGATCACCGTCGACGGCGCCTTTTGCCCGCTCTACCCCGACACCATGCTCGACGAGGTCTACGACGCCTCCGGCGGCAACCCCTACTTGACAAAGGTGATCTGTTATTATCTCTGGCAGCAGGCGGGGTCGGAGGCGGGGTCACGAGCGTACACACCCTCCATGCTGCGCGCGATCTATACCGATTACAATATCGTCCAGATGCTCGAGGACCACTGTCAGTACGCATGGACCTATCTCTCCGATATCGAACGCTATATGCTCCTCCAACAACGACCCTATTTCTCGCTGCGCAAGAAAGGATATCAGTACGGCGAGGAGACAGTGGGCGTGATGCGATGGTGGCTGGAGCGGAACGCGTACGAGCTGGAGACCGAGTTCAAGAACAAGGCGGAACAGGAGCGCGAAGCGCTCCGGGCACGGCTCAAGGCGATCGGCGAGTACCGCGGCCTCCTCAGCGAGACGGCGAGCATCTCGGAGATCTCGGTGGTGCATCACGACGGGTTGATGCTCAAGCACTATCCCGAACTGGACGAGGAGATGAGCGACAACACCGATGTGATCATCTCGATGTTCGATGCGGTACGCGATTTCGTCGACCACTCGTTCGGAAAGGAGATGGGACGCCTCGACGGGCTCGACCTCGGCGAATACAAGATCATCGTGGAGAACGGCGCATATGTCTATTGCGTGATCATCATGGCGCGGGATGTGAGCGCGGATTTCCGCGACCATGTACGATCTGTGCTCGAAGAGGTGGAAACTGCGTATCATAAAGCGTTCGAATCATGGTGGGGGCTGATCACCGATGACCTCACCGCGGCTTGCGACGAGATCATCGACGGGATCGTCCAGGGCTAGGATGGGACCTCGCAGTCGAAATTGCTT
>CAZSUE010000791.1:0-2575 GCA_964609045.1 uncultured archaeon
GTCCTCCGTCGATCCGTCCGACCTGACCACGCAGGGCCTGCCGTTCTTCGCGGGCACGGTGACGCTGACGCGAACCATCACGCTCGACCCGGCGGACGCGGCCGGGCGCACCTTCCGGTTCGAGGCGCTCCGCGGCCACGTGCTCACGCTCCGGGTCAACGGACGCGAGGTGAAGACGTGGCTCTGGCCGCCGTTCGAGGACGCGCTGGACGGTGTGCTGCAGCCTGGTCGCAACAAGCTAGAGCTGCGGCTGACCGGGGGCCTGCGCAATCTGCTGGGGCCGCATCATCTGGAGGAGGGTCCGGATCGTTCTCCCCGATGAGCTGAAATGGGTGATCATCGCGGCCATCATCGTCCTCGGCGCGGTGTTCGTCGGCCGCGTCCTGACGAGGATGCTGCGGAAACGGAAGGAGGATCTCGAAGCCGCATCGCTGCCCGACGAATTGGAGGGCGACGAAGCGGACGAGGATGTGGAACTCGCCGACGAGCTCATCGGGGAACTGGCCGAGACGCTCGATCGCACCGCCGACGAGCTCGAGGCGGCGCGGAGCGTGCGCATGGAGATCATCCGCTGCTATCGTCGGATGTGCCGCGCATTCTCACGCGCCGGCCACCCGCGCGCGCCGGCGATCACGCCGCGCGAATTCTGGGACCACGCGAGGACGCGGTTCCCCCCCGTATCGGACGCGATGCGGCAGCTGACCGTCCTTTTCGAAGAAGCGGTATTCAGTACCCATCCCATGGGCGAACAGGCCCGCGACCGTGCGCGGAAACAGCTTGCACGGACGATGAAGGAGTTAGAGGCATGGAAAGCGCAACGCAACGAGCAGCAGCAGGCCCAAAGCATGCAGGAGGAGCGGCAAGAGCTCGGGAGCGCCACCGCGATGTGACAGCCGCGAAAAACAAGCGGCGGCGCAAGATGCTCGGGAGCGCCCTGCTCATCACCGTCCTCGGGGCCGCCGGCATCCTTCTCGTCGACGCGACGATAGCGGCGGGGAATACGCGGTTCGGGCTGGAGCTCTTCGTGCTCATCGTCGTCGGCACCCTCCTCGCCCTTTTGATAGTGAAGCTCCATGCCGCGCCGGAGCGCTGGGAGCATACATTCCTCCCCCACACCTACGATTTTTCCGAGCTTTCCCATATTTCCACCGTGTTCGGCGTGCGGCGGCTGCCAGCGTCGGGCTGGGGCCAACACGAACGGACCGTCGCGCTCTCTTGGCTGCGGACATTGGTCATGGACCGTCTCTGGCTGAGTCGGCGCTGGACGGGTGAGGAGTTCCGGCGCATCGTCGAGGAGCCGCAGCGATCACCGTTCCTCGACGACCACCCCAATCTCGTATGGTTCCTCGAAAATACCCGCGACCTCTCCTCCACTATACCCGGGACACCCATGATGCAGACCCGCGAGCAGTTCCTCGATACAATCCGCAATATCGTCGCCGAGGTGGAACAGATTTGAGACGCATCATGGCACCGCTGATCGTCATCGCCATCAGCATCCTCGTCATCGTTGCGTTCAGCTTTCGCAGCTGGGAGCCGGTGGCGTTCTCGATACCGCTCATCATCGTCCTCGGGCTCGCTGGGCTCCAGTTCTCCACCCGCCCGCGGACAGTGCTCTTACGCAAGGTGAGACCCGAGCGGCTCTACCCCGGCGACGAAGCGGTGGTCGATCATTCGATCATCAATACCTCTTCGTATAGGGTGGGGATGATGGAGACATTCGACGAGCTGCCGAACAATGTGGAAGTGAGCGATGGCTCGAACCATCACATCAACTGGCTCGAGGAAAGCGCGTCGCATCAACAGTCGTTCACCATCGTCCCGCACGAACAGGGCCGTATCGAGATCGGGCCGCTGAAATGGCGTATCTGGGGCACGCACGGGTTCTTCTACGACGAGGATACATTGGGTGAGGGGACCCCGCTGAGCGTGCTCCGGCGCGATGAAGACCTCTCGCGGTTACGGCTCTGGCTCCCCTCTTCGAAACGACCGTTTGGGAATATCCCCGGGCGGAACAAAGGCCGTGGCCAGGAGTTCTACGGTCTGAGGGAGTATGTCCCCTCCGATCCGTTCCGCTGGATCAATTGGAAAGCGAGCGCGCGGTTGGACAGATTGATCACGCTCGAGTTCGAGGACGAGCGCATGGGCGATGTCATGGTGGTCGTCGACGCGCGGGAGTGCTCGAAGGTGGGTTCGGGGTCGATGACCACGGTGGACGCCTCCATCGCCGGTGGTGTGGCGGTGGCGAAGCGTGTGCTGGAGGACCGCAACCGCGTGGGTGTCATCTATCTCGACGAAGGGTATGCGTGGATGCGCAGCGATATCTCGCGGCGGTATCTCCTCGAGGTCGCCGAACGCGGCGAGTTTCGTCCCTCCGAGACACATTATCCGCTCCAGTGGCTACGCTGGCTGCTCCATGCCGCGCTACGCCCGCGCAGTATGCTCATCGTCTTCACCCCGCTCCTCGACGATTTTTTCCCCGAAATACTCACCGACCTCACTGCCAGCGGCCGGGAGGTGGTGGTGATCAGCCCCTCTGTGGAACTGTCGCTGGATACCGAGCGGGGATCGGATC
>CAZSUE010000792.1:0-2568 GCA_964609045.1 uncultured archaeon
CCGCGCGGCTTCCGTGGCGGCTTCTTGCCGACGGCCTTGGCCTGGGCGGCGCGCGCGGTGCGTGTCTGTTCCAGCTCCTTCTTGGACGGTTTGCGTTTCAGTACGAGGACGATCACGACCACGAGCCCGACCACTGCGGCAATGAGGACGATGTAGACGATGGGGAACCCCTCCCCTTCCGTCTCATCATCATCCGCCTCTCCGTTCGCGCTCGGTATCTCCTTTGTGGTGAAGCTCGTCGTGATCGACCCGTTGAGCACGACGCCCTCGTTGGAGGTTGCGCCGGTGCCGATGGTGGCGGTGTAGGTGGTATTGTAGGCAAACGACTGATCCGGTTTGAAGTAGAGCGTGAGGTTGTTCGAAGACCAGCTGAAATTTCCCTCCACGGCGGGTGTTAAGCTGAATGCCGCTTCGGTGGCGCTCCGCGCCATCTTTACCGAGAACTCGATACTGATCCTCGTGAAGACCGAGATATTGGTGGCACCGTCTGCGGGCACGACGGTAAGTATCTCTGGCACCTCGATCTCGGCCGTTTCCGTGGTGAAGGTCCAGTTATACGGCTCGCGCAGCCCGTACCCGTCCTCGCCCATCAGCGCGGTGCTCACCGTCACCGTATAGTTCGTCGCATGATCGAGCGCGCTGACCGGCTCGTACCGGATGCGACGGAGTGAGCGGTTGTAATCGACGAGCTCGAGCTCGATGCTGGCACCCGTCTCGTCGTTGGTAAGTTGTACCGTCCCCTCCAGTGTGGTATTGTCGAGCGCGGAATCGAAATAGATCGTGATCATCGGTTCGGTGACATAGACACCGACCTCACCCGCTTCGGGGTCCACCCCCGCGATGCTCAGATAAGGTTGCGCCTCGGTTACGAACCAGAACGAATACTCATCCTCCGGCGCGCCTTCGGAGATATTGTCGCCGTCGCCGTCGAGGGTGTTGTTCGCCCGGTCACGGAGCGTCGGGTGCACGACCACTGTATAATTGGTCTCGAACGCGAGCGGTGTCGCGGGGTGGAACAAGACGGTTTTGCTCGAGGGGAAGCTGACGCTGCCGGTGACGCTGGCGCCGGCGGCGGTCTGGAGCGTTATCGCGCCCTCGGTGACGGATGTATTGAGCATGTCCTCGTTGAAGACGATGGTGATGTTCTCATCGCGCGCCACACCGCGCTCGCCGTTTTCTGGCAGAGTATACTCGACCCGCGGCGGGGTCGTATCTTCCGGCTCGATCACCGGTTTCGTCTCCGTGGTAAAGTTCCAGACGACATCGTCGCCGAGTGGATTGCCGTGCAGATCGGTGATCTCGCCTTTCAGCACCACATGATAGGTCGCATTATAGCTCAGGTTCGCAGCGGGGTCGAACCATATGACGCGATCCTTCACATCGACCGTGCCGTTGACGCGTCCGCCAGTGGCGTTATAGAGCGCGAGGCTATCTTGATCCACGGTAAGGATCTCGATGGCTTCGTTGAAACTGACCGAGATGGTCACATTGATCGACGCGCCGCTCGAGTTCGGGCTGGGATAGCGCGTTTCTGCGTCCGGGGGTACGGTATCGTTGTACACGGAGGAATTGATCTCGCCGAACACGGCGACGGTGATGATCGGCGCCTCGTCCGTGGCCTCCTGGCGCCTGCTGCGGAGGGAGCGCGCGCCGCTGGGGTCCTCCGAGAAGTTCCCGACCACGATCTTGCTCTCCATATCGAGCGTGGTGGCCGGTGCCACCTCCCAGAGCTTGCCCGACTTGTTCCAGACATAGACCTCGAGCGTCTCTTCTTCCACGGCGCGGAACGCCGGCGGCGCGGCGTACGAGTAATTGACGGTGATCTCGGTCCACCGCCAGCCCCAGATGCCGCTATTGGGCTCGATGGTATAGGTCATGTCGAGGGAGGAATGGCCAGAAGGCGGGATATTTGCCATGGGGTCGATGTCTGCGAGATCGCGCGCGAGGATATCGACGCTGGGCGGCATCCCGTAATAGCCCATATTCACCGTCATCTCCGGTGCGAGCGCGTCGAAATCTTCTTCATTATCGATCCCGAACACCGCGCCGCCGGTGGTCACATTCTGTTCAGCGATGCCGACGGGATGGCCGCCGAAGCGGTAGAAATAACCCGGCACCTCGTCGAGCGGGTCGGTCTCGTAATAATACTCCTTGCCGTCGGTGGTATCGAGATCGGTGGCGTCGACCGCTATCATCTGGTGCTGGGTCACATCGGACATATCCTGGAGGTAGACGCTCATGTTGCCGAGCGCGCCGTCGTAATGGAAGAACTCTGCGGTAAGATTGAACACCGTCCCCACCGGCCCGTGCACAGGCGCCACCGTATAATTCTTGATGGTCATGTTCACCCAGAACCCGTCGTACACGGTGGTGGAGGAGACCGTGCCGTTGGCGTTCTCGGCATGGAAGTTATAGTTGTGATCGCCGGTGAACATCCCGATGGCGCTCGCATTGGTAGTGACGGTCCACTGTTGGCCGTCGGTCACATCGTCGTCCATGGGATCGGCTTGGGCCATGGTGACATTGACATTATCGATCCGGACCATTACCAAGTCGGCTTGTTCGTTA
>CAZSUE010000793.1:0-2564 GCA_964609045.1 uncultured archaeon
GGACGATAACGAGCAGCTCCTCTACACCGACGCAATTGCGGGCAATTATTACCTCGTCGTCTATTCACCGGATCGAGCCCAGAATACCTACGACCTTTCCATCGATGTCAGCACCGTGCCGGTCCAGTATCCGGACCTCGTCGTCACCGCCGTCTCGCCCGCAACGGCGCAGGACGGTGTCCAGACCACCTTCGATGTGGAAGTGACCAACCAGGGCTCGGTGGATGTGACGGGGACCTTCTATGTGGACGCCATCTACGACGGCGACCCCGCGACGAGCGACTTCGTCGCCGTCAACGGCCTCACCGCCGGCCAGACGAAGACGGTATCGTTCCAGCACGCATATTCGGGCGCGGGGACGCACACGCTCCACGCCATCGTCGATTCGTCCTATGTGATATTGGAGAGCGACGAGACGAATAACGAGTACGATCACCAGATCACGGTCAGCGGGTCCGGTGACGATGCCTACGAAGAGAACGATGTTGTGGGCGAAGCGGCTTCTCTCACACCGGGAACCTACCCCGGCCTCGTGTGCCTCGACGACGATTGGTACGCCGTCGCCGTCAACGCATCTGAGTCGCTCAGTGTCGCCATCGATTTCGTCCACGCCGACGGCAACCTCGACCTCGAACTGATCGATACCGACGGCTTTAGCGTATTGGACAGCTCGACGACGACGAATGACGGCGAGACGGTGCAGCTCTCGTCCGCGCCCGCCACGGGCACCTACTATATCCGCGTATTCGGAACCGACCCCGACAACACCTACGATCTTACCGTAACGCTCTCGGGCGTACCATCCAATATCGACCTGGTGGTGAACAGTATCACCCCGCTCTCGGTCCCGGAGGGCGTGACCACAGCATTTACGGTCAATATCTCGAATATCGGCACCGACGACGCCGTGGACCCGTTCTATCTCGATGTCTTCTACGACAATAGCACGCAGTTCGACGATTCAGCGCAGATCGCGGCTCTCGCCGCCGGTGCGAGCACCGACGCGGTGTTCTATACCAGCTTTTTGGGTACCGGCGCGCATTCGATAGGCGCAGTGGTCGATCCCATGAACGACATCGTCGAGATGGACGAGACGAATAACGAACTCTCGGTCACGGTCACGGTCACGGCGAGTACCGACGATCAGTTCGAGGAGAACGACCAACCGAACAACGCATCGTTCATCGCGCCGGGCACCTATCTGGACCTCCAGGCGCTCGACCTCGATTGGTACCGTATCCATCTCAACGCGGGCGACAACCTGAGCGCCGCCATCCTCTTTACCCACGACCCCGACAATTGTGACCTCGACCTCCTCCTCTACGACCCGCAGCTCAGTGGGTACCCCAACGCACCGCTGGAATGGTCGATGTCGGACACCGACAACGAGGGGTTCTACTATATCGCGAACACCACGGGCGACTACTATCTTCTCGTCATGAACTATGTGGGCGACGGCCCGTACGACCTCATCGTCAATGTCACATCGTCGGGCCAGAACACGGCACCCACTTTGGCCAACGGCGTGGTGACGCCGGGCAGCGGCGACACCTCTACATCGTTCACTTATAGTGTGGTCTATACCGACGCCGACAACGACGCGCCGGCGTTCGTGCAGGTGGCGATCGACGGGAACGCCGTTACGATGACCCCCGCTGCAAGCAACGACGGGAACTACACCAACGGCGAGACCTTCGAATATAGCACCACACTCGCTGCGGGCGGTCACGATTATCAGTTCAGCGCCAGCGACGGGTACGCTACTGCCACCGGCGATACCGCACTCCATACTGGCCCCAGCGTCTCGGGCGCGGCCAATACGGCGCCGGTCCTTTCCAACGGCACGGTCTCGCCCACCAGCGGCGATACGCGCACGGAGTTCACCTATACGGTGGTCTACACCGATGCGGACGGAGATGCACCGGCGAGTATCACCGTGACCATCGATCGCGACAGTTTCGACCTCAGTGTCAGTACCGACCCGAGCAACGACGGCGAGCTCACCAACGGCGAGCTCTACGAGTATACCACCACCCTCGCCGCGGGGCAGTACACCTTCAAGTTCGCCGCCAGTGACGGCACCGACGCCGCCACCGGCGACACCCGCAGCCACGACGGGCCCTCCGTCACGCCGCCGGCGAACAATACGGCCCCGGTCCTCGAAAACGGCGGTGTCGCACCCGGGACCGGAACGACGGAGACGAATTTCGTCTATACCGTCACCTATACCGACGCGGACGATGATGCGCCGCAGTCGATCACGGTGAGCATCGACGGGACGAAGCACGATATGTCGCCGGCACCGACGAACGACGGCGATCATACCAACGGCGAGATGTATGAGTATAAAACGCAATTGCCCGTGGGTTCGAGCCATACCTATGCATTTGCCGCCAGCGACGGCGCCGCGGCGGCCACGGGCGACACCCGCGAGCACGACGGCCCCACGGTCAACGCCGCGGCCAACACGGCGCCGGACCTTTCCGACGCGGCGGTCACGCCCACCCAGGGCGACACCCGCACCACCTTCATCTACAGCGTCCTCTACACCGACGCGGACGGCG
>CAZSUE010000794.1:0-2560 GCA_964609045.1 uncultured archaeon
GATATTCGAGCAGCTCGCCCACCGTCTCGTCGAGCCAGCGCTCGAACGAGCCGTCCTCGAGATGGGTGAGGAACGCGTCGGCGGGGAGGTACTGGAGCGCGCGCACCCACCCGAGCAGCGAATCCACCACCGTACCGTCGGCCAGTGTGAGCTGCCGCCGCTTCGGTAGCGTCCGGGTGAACCGTCGGACGAGGGCGGCCGCCTCGCGCTCGTCCGCATGGCTGCGCTCGAGCTCCTCGGGGAGATATTCGCGATAGAGCCGCTCGCGCGTCCGTTTCGGCGGCCGATAGTTCTCACAGACCTTGATGGGCGCGCGGGTGCGCACGAGCGTTCCGAGCTTCGACCGGAACCGCGGCAGCCACCGGTCGAGGAGGAAGGCGGACCCCGATGCGTATTCGAGCTTCTCGATCGGGGCATCCTCTAATGATGCAGGGTCCTCGCACCAATCCAGTTCGCCCACCATCCGCCGCTTGCGACGAAAGAACCCGCGCGAACGCTCGACCGTCTCGATATCGAAGAGCCCGCTGGCCTCGCACCACCGTCGCAAAGTGTCGTGTTCGAGCTTCAGCCGCTTCGCCGTCTTATCGAGCTTCAACCGCCCCGAGCGACGGTCGAACAGTTTCAGCTCTTTGCCGCTGAGGCGCCGGTGCTTGTAGCCGACGAGCAGCCGCGCGAGCTGCGCCAGCACTGTCGGCGCTTCGAGGTCCACCTCCAAGGTAGCGTCGCCACCGCCGCCATTGTTGGTCCGTCTCGAATGGATCATCAGCGCCGGGCGCGAGGAAAGGTTGGACCCACCGGTGGTGATCGCTTGCGGGAGGATCAGTTCCTCACACTGGCCAGTCGCCTTACATTCCATGGTGGAAGGATACTCGGACTGAAATTGGTCGTGCGCGACGCGTGCGTCCACGAGGATGAGCCCGTGATAGTTCATATGGTTCAGTATCGACGGGAACCGGATCGAGAAATGGAGCGACGATTTCTCGTCCGCGTCGAGGTCGATATCCTCGATAACGGCGACGCCGTCGGTGGTCAGATGCTCCGGTGTGACCAGCTTCCAGGCATCGGCGGGGAGGACGACGGAAAGCTTCAACGGGAGCGGCGGTTCCCGCGCATTCTTGACCGTCAGCAGCCCTTCGGCCACCGCACCGCGCACCGATTTTAATAACACTTTCTGGGGCGCGATCAGTTGATGGTTCACCGCCGCAATACAATTCCTCAGCGCAATATTAGCACTATACGTCTCATGGCGTACACCCCACTCCCGCGCCATGGCCACGGTATCGTGCGCGAGGTCGCGGAGGGTGTCCCGCAGTGCATGCGCCTCGTCGCGATAGAGCGCCACCGGCGCGAACGGATGGTATTTCACCGCATCGGCGAGGAACTCGAGATGAACGAGGAGCAGCTCGATCTGGCGCTGCTGGTAGGTGAGATACGGGCCGATGACGAGGGGCGTATCCTGCATGTGCTGGCTCTGGCGTAAGAGCGCCTTGGCGATCATCGCCATGGTGAGGCTATAGATTAGCCCGAGGAACTGCCAGAGCTCGCGGTTCTGTGCGGCGGGGTCGCTATCGGCCGACACGCGCGGGAGCGCATCCTTGAGCCCTTTCCAGAGCATCCCCTCCTCCGCTTCCGCGGCGCGTGGCGGTGTTTCGAGCGACGAGAAATGGTCTGCGAGCGTTTCCAGCTGCGCAGTCACCGGCGCTGGCAACGCGTCCGAGGTGCCGTTCCGCTTCGCCTTTCGGTCGCGGTGCGGGTCGAGACCCCACGCTGCACTGACGGCGCGCGGGATATGCTCGAAGTCGGTCTCGAAGCCAGGATTCGCATCGAGGAGCCGTTTGAGGATATGGAAGAGGCCGTGCCGCGTCGAGAACTGACCGAGCACCTCCTTCCATGCGCTGAACGGGACCGGCCCCTCGAAATCGGGGAGTATCCCGCGCCACCGGAAATCCTTGACCGCACGCAGCTGTTGTAACCGCAAAACGGCACGTGCGGTCCAGATATACCCGTACACCGCCCAGAGCTGCTGCTGGTTGGTGATGAAGGTCGCGGTGAACTTCCGGCGCGTGGCAAGAGCGGAGAAGAGGAGCCGGAGGAAGGTCTTTTCCCACACCGGCCGCCAATGGAGCCCGCCCACGATCTTACCGTGGTATGAATAGAGGTAGGTGCCGGAGTTCAGTTCATGGATCTTGAGCCCGTGGTGGGTGGTGGTCTCGACGCACTCCTCGCCCTGCTGGAGGTAGAGCTCTACCGTATCGAGCTGTCGGCGCTTGACCAGTTTGCGCTGATGGCGGCGACTGCCGGTGCCGAGCTGGAGCGCGAGGTCGAGCCGTACGGGCGCTTCGATCAAGAGTGCGTGATCGTAGCGTTCCTCGAGCACGATCTCGTCATCCATCTCGATCTGGACGGAGATGGTATATTCACCGCCGGGCGTGCCGGGTGGGATCTTCCACGGGAAGGTCAACCCGCGTTCGTTCGAGGCCAGTGTGGTTCGACGCACGAGGATCTTCAACGGTGTACCGTCCTCGGCCTCGAACCGCGATCTGATCGTGACCGGTCGCGC
>CAZSUE010000795.1:0-1996 GCA_964609045.1 uncultured archaeon
ATTTGTCGTCGTACATCATCATGAGCTTCGTCTCGCCTTTCGCCGTCTCGCGGATAAACTTCGTCTCGATCAAGACCTCGATGCGCTTGGAAAAAAGGCCCCCGGTCCTGATCCGTACGAGTTCCTGTTGTACCATGCTATCTGCCCTACCGTCCGGGATATGCGAAGGTCGAATCTGCCTGTAACGAACCCCTGCCAGTGTCCGGCGGCAGCGCCTATCACGCAACATGAGGTATATATAGATTATCGGTTGTTCGAGCGTATTATCCTGCGTTCGGGGACATTATCCTGCATTGCACCGATCGCGGTAAAATGTTCGTGCGCCCGTGCGAAGGTCGTAGAGATCCCACTCATCATGATAGAAGATCGCGATCTCGATGAGGTCTGATACGCCCCATCGATCGATGGCCTCGAATGATCCCTAATGCGCGCCTTCACCGAAATTTCCTATTCGTTCATTCATCCAGCGGCCATTGTTCCGATGATCTTCTCTATCTCGTCGTTCGAGCGGGTCACTTCTTTTCCAATTGTCTTGCGATCGTTTTGTAGATCCCGTCATCGACGATCTTACCGTGGACATCCTGCAGATACCAATAGCTGATCTCTTTGGCGAGTTGCTCGGGGTCGGTATAGGTAACCCGTCGGATTCCAGCCATCCATTTACACCCCGCCCAATAGAAGTACGATAATACTGAGCCCAGTTGTAGGTAGAACCGTGACCACCGCGCGTACGGTTCCGTTTTTTCGATGGACACGAGATGCCCGTGACCACCGCCGCAGAGCCAGATCCCGTTCATGCCGAACCGATCGAGTTCGACGATCCTCGCGTACGCGTCCGTCTGCCGGAACTGCTCACCCCACTCGAAGATCGCACGGCTCAGCCGTAATTTCTCCACCCAATGCGCGTTTTCGTATGCCATTAGCCGCTCTCGCGCTCGATCGGCTACCATCTGCTCTTGTTCCCGGGCCCGCTGTTCTTCTTGCGCCTTCTTTTCCTGCTCCGCCACACATTGGAGAAGTGCGGTATATGCGTCCGATTCAGTAGCCATGGTTTCTTCCACCGTAAACCTTATAGAAGTCCGAAGCTATTAGCCTACTTGACGGAATTAGTCGGAAAAGACTCGGAGGTGTTGTGATGCTCCCTACATTCGAAGATATTTCGCGATATATCAGGAACCGTCGTCGGCAGCTCGGCTGGTCGCAAAAACGATTGGCGCGCACTTGCGGCGTCTCCCAATCGCTCATCACGAAACTCGAGACCCAAAAGACGACACCGAGCTATCGATCGATACAAACGATCGACGCGGTGTTGGAGGAGGCGCTCCGCAAATCAGAGGAAAGGGTGGGCGCAATCGCCGATCGAGAGATCGTCGCCGTGGGAGCAGATGAGCCGGTCTCTGAAGCATGCAAAATACTCGTGAAGCATGATTTTTCACAGATACCGGTCGAAAAGGATGGGCAATATGTTGGGAGCGTCAGTTCGAACTCGCTAATGAAAGTGCCATCTTCACGCGCTATCGAAGCGATCATGGAACCGGTCTTCGATATCGTACTCAGCACGACCCCCATTTCCGATGTCGCACGCCTTCTCAGTTCCCCCTCGAAGAAAGCGGTGCTGGTAAGAGATAGGTGCTCGGGCGAGGTGACCGGCATCGTCACCCCGCACGATCTTCTTGGACGAGGCGGGTAAAAGAAAGAAAGAAAGAAAGAAAGAAATCGAGCGAGGATCGGGGAGGAGATCACGATCTTCGAAAACATAGGAACGCGGGAAGATATGATGGAGTATGACGGTTTGGCCAGCGCTTCTAGGGTTGCGTCAGCGCGCGATAGGTTGCTGAGCCAGGTCGGGGGGCGCGTGGGTTGGCCAGCACTTCTAGACATGCCTCAGCGCGCAATGCTCTGCTGAGCCAAGTCGGGAAGGGCGCGCGGACGAGCCAGCCACTTCTAGGGTTGCGTCAGCGCGCGATAGGTTGCTGAGCCAGGTCGGGGGGCGCGT
>CAZSUE010000795.1:2096-2556 GCA_964609045.1 uncultured archaeon
GGTTTGGCCAGCACTTCTAGAGCTGCGTCAGCACGCACGATCTGCTGAGGTATGTCGGGAACGACGCGCGGCTCGGCCAGCGCCTCTAGGGGTGCGTCAGCGCCCACGAATTTGCTGAGCCAGCTCGGGAAGGGACCACGGCCTTTCCAGCCACTTCTAGACATGCCTCAGCGCGCAATGCTCTGCTGACCCAAGTCGGGAACGACGCGTCCACCCGGCCAGCACTTCTAGGGCTGCATCAGCGCACAACGATCTGCTGAGCCAAGTCGGGACTCATGGGCCAAGCTACCCAGCACCTTTCGAGCTGTGTCAATGCCGGTGGGCCAATCTGAACATCCGCTCGACCACATCGGGGAATTGGAACGAGGCGGGTCTTTCCCGTACTTCCAGCATCTGCTTCAAGCGCCGGCCATCATCTTCCGGTACGGGAACGGCGTGCCATGCAGGATATCGCCGAGCA
>CAZSUE010000796.1:0-2556 GCA_964609045.1 uncultured archaeon
GGCGACCTCGCCGCGGCGACGAAGGGCGTGGAAGTGGCGGTCTCCACCGGCGGCGGCGCGTCGATCCAGTATATCACCACCGGCAAGCTCGAAGCGCTGGATGCATTACGCGAAGATGAGGAATAACCGTGCCAGCGCCGACCCCGACCCGGTTCGTTGCACGCGCCTTCCTCGAGCGGTATCGGTCCAGTTCGATACGCCGGGGAGTTTTTTCTTTATCTGGGCATTTCATGGAGATGACAACTTCTTGCTCGAGGCAAGCGACGCTCGGCCAATATCCTTTAATACTCCGTACGATATCGTTATCTTTCGAGGATGTTGGATGTCTGGCGGCGGCGATACGGAGTGGTGAACAATGAACCTGAGAGATTGGATCGTACAGCTCGGTACAGTCCTTGCGCGCAATGGTAGCGGAGGTGATCGGCCACAAGCTCGGCGGCGCAAACGCCGACGGCCGAAAAAAGCGACTCCACGGAAGGCGGGCGCGTCGTTGGGAGGAGGGAAACAGCCCCGTCCACGGCCCCGATCTGGATCTGGGTCTGGATCGCATTCGCGACCAACGGACGCCGCAAAACGCGCACCAGTGTCGCGCGCCCGTCGCGAGCGCCGCGGCATCATCAACGGTGCCGAAGGGAGCCGTGGAACGGGTAGAAGGCGCCGTGACAAAAGTGCTTCGCGCGTCGAGGGGCTCACCAACGGCACGAGCATGATCAACGGCAATGGGATAGGTCTCACCAACGGCGCTGGATCGGTCAATGGTGCCGGCATGACCAACGGGCTCGTGAACGGTACCGGGTTGATCAACGGCACGGGCGTGACCAACGGACTGGCTTCCGCCGGCACCGGCACCGACATCGATGGCGAACGAACGAAATCGAGATCGGACCGGATCCGGCTGCTGCAAACGAAACAGCGCAAACGCACCGTCTACGCCGCCATCCTCATCGCATTCCTCATCGCCGTTCCCACCGCCATCTTCTTTTTCGAGTTCTCCGACGCCGGCGGCATCGTCATCGACGGAAAGTTCGACGATTGGGACGGTATCGCCGCAATGGTCGATACGGACCCCGCGTCCGGTCCTATTTTCAATCCCAATATCGATATCGTTTCGTTACGGTCCGCCGCCACGCCGTTGGGTCTGGCGTATTACATCGAGGTCGCGGGCACGATCATGGCGGGTGAGGACGAGCCCACGCGTCTCCTCGAGGATGTGGTGCATATCTATATCGACGAGGATGCGGACTCCGGCTCGGGGTACCGCTTCCAGCGCCTCGGCGCGGATTATCGCGTTTCCGTGGCCGGCGCGGACGAGTCGGTCCGCATGGCACGGCTCTATCGCTTCGACGAGAGCTATCGTACCGAAACGCCTCGTTCGCAAAATGACTGGAACGGCTGGCGCGCCATCGAGCCGCTCTCCGCCGCATGCAAGGGCGGCAAGCTCGAAATTCTCGTGCCGCTCCCATTGAGCAACGGCGGTTCCGGGAGCGATCTGACGCCGATCTGTGCGGTCCAGACCGCGGACCGTGCCGGCGGTCGAGATCACTCGGACACCGTGCTCAGCCCGGGGCGCGGAACGCTGGTGATAGAGCAACGCAACCTCTTTTCCGCAGACGCCGTGGTCGGTGCGGGTTCGATCCAGGCGCTAGAGCTCAACTGTCATGCGTACTGTGGATCGGTCACCATCGAGGAGATCGCGTTCGCGCATTCCGACGGGGTGACGGTGGAGCCGCTGAATTTGCCACAGACAGTGGAGCCGGACGAACCGGTCCCGTTGCTCGTCACCGTGGATGCCAGTGCCATACCGAGCGGGAGTGCCATCAGCGTGGGCGTGACTCCGGCCGGGGTCACCCTCGGCGGCGGTGTCGCAGATATCCGCGGCCATCCCGCGCGGATGTATATTGGCGCGACGCCGGCGACGGTCACCATCGACGGGGCGTTCGCGGACTGGCGCGCGGATTCGAACCCGTCGATCATCCGTCATCAGGATGCCGATGCGGGCGAGGATGTTGCCAACGCGAACATCGACATCACCAATATCTCCACGGAGGTGAGCCCCGAGCAGTTCGCGCTTTTGACCGAGATGCGCGGCACCGTCCTCGGCGGCACATACGCCCCGGCGCTGGGTGCGGTGGTGGAGAAACCGCCGTACGATCGCGACCTCGACGGGCGCATCGACGAAAACGGCGACGGGAAAGAGGAAGGGTTCGGTACGCGGGACGACGATTTCGATAACGACGCGGGCGAAGCGGACGACCCGTCCAACCCGGTCGAGGGCGATACCGGTGTGGATCGTGAGGACAACGACGACGACAACGACGGTATCGCGGATGAGCACGACGATTATCTCGGTACGATCTATCGCCCGAAGCAGCCGACCGCGACCACCCTCGCGCCGCTGGTGGCGGCGGACAAGACCCTCGTGTTCCTCGATACGGACAACGACCGCGCCACCGGCTACGCCCCGTCCGGCTACGAGTTCGGCGCCGATCGGCTCATCGCGGTGGAGGGCGCATGCAACCGCATCGACCGATGCACGCTCTCCGTTTTCAACGGGCC
>CAZSUE010000797.1:0-2548 GCA_964609045.1 uncultured archaeon
ACTCCGCCAATATTCAGCAGAAATGGTCCCTGCGGGCTGCATTTCTGCGAACACCACAAAAATGAATACATTTTCCCGGAATTCAGCAGAAATGGTCATTGCGGGCTGCATTTCTGCGAACATTGGAAGAGGAGAACATTGTGACTCTTCCAATATTCAGCAGAATCGGTCTCTACGAGCTGCGATCCCCGATACATCGCAGATGTTCAGGGAGACTGACAGTGCTGGAGGCACTATGGCGTATTCTGCAAACATGGCCGTCGAGTAAAATGATGACTCCGCCAATATTCAGCAGAAATGGTCTCTTCGCGTACGCCATAGTGCTACGCACTGTCAGTCTTCCCTCGCGCCGATGGCCAGCGCACGGATGGAATGATCGATGGGAAAAGGCTCCAGCCATGCTCGCGGTGTGGCTCCGCCGATCTCTACGCTCCGTTGGTGCACGATGGGGGTGTCTCCGGCACATTCGATGTGGTCGGCCTCCTCGCCTGCAAGCGCTGCGTCCATGAGGGCGCACCGGTGGTCTTCGAATCAATGAAGATTATAAACGATAGGGCTGCTCGTTCGATACCGCTGCTCGATATGCGCGCGATGAGTGTGGAAAACGGCGTTAATCGAGGTAGATGCCGTTGGGATCGATCTTCTCGCGAAGCAGCCTTAACTGCTTGGTCGTGGGCGGCTCGGTCCGCGGTATCGTCGTGGGGTCGGCGGGGAGGACCGGTTCGAACGCCATGCGCTCGAGCACGGTTTCCAGCGCCACACCGGGATGGAGCGATCGGAGCCGCATCAGTCCTTCGTCGTTAAAATCCATGACGCAAAGGTCGGTGATCATGGCGGAGGGGCCGCCTTGGAGCCCGAGCTTCTCGCGCTCGGTTCGGCCGCCGAGATAGCCGGGTGAAGTGGTATAATCGACGCGCTCGGGGAAGCGCCTCTTCTCGTGCACGCAGGTGATGATGGTGCGCTTCGAGAGGCATGCGATGTCGCATGCGCCGCCCGAGCCGGGGAGCCGCACCTTCGGCTTCTCCCGCGAGCCGATATAGGAGCTATTGATATTGCCGTAGCGATCGATCTGCGCGCCGCCGAGGAAGCCGACATCGACCTTGCCGCGTTGGAGCAGCGCGCCGAGGACATCGCGGACACCGCCGTGGAACACGGCGCGATAGAAGCACCGCGGGTCGGCGATGGTCAACGGGATGTCGATGGGCTGCGGGTCGATGGGGCCGGACTCGACCACCATCTGGAGGTCCGGCGCGTGGGTGTACTTGGCGAGGAACGAGGAGACGAGTGGCATCCCGGTCCCGACGAAGACGATCTCGCCATCTCCTAGCTCGCGCGCACCGGCTGCGGCCATCAGTTCCTTTTGTGTGTAACCATTAGCGTTCGCATCGCTCGATCTCTCCTTCTCTGCCATCATCATCACCTCACTGTCGTTCGCTCCGCCGTTCAATACCCCAGCTCCTCGTCGGCACGCAGTCCATCTAGTTCCGAGAACTGCTCGAGGTACGCCTCATGCGTATCATGATCGAGGATATGCTCCCGGATGAATGCACGCGACGCGTCATTCCCTTTGCGCGCTTCTTTCTGGTAGGCACGAAGGAACGGCTCGTCGTTGTCGTAATAGCGATACACGGCGGTGGGGTGTGCGCCGAACGGGGCGTGGACCACCGCATCCACATAGGTATACGGAACGGTGGCATGCTCCGGCGCGTCGCGGAAATAGTCCTCATCGACGAGCTCCTCGCAGACGACGACGGCGTGCTCCGAGGCGCGGATCAGCTCGCGTTCGTGGAAGGTGCAGCCCATGATCTCCGCAGTGCCGTGCACGTCCGCCCTCTGGACATGCAGTAATGCCACATCCGGTATCAGCGGTTTGAGCACCAGCGTATCCTCGCCGGAAAACGGGTCGTCGAGATGCGCTGCCACCGTAGAATAGGTCTCGAGGTCCGATCCACGCCAGGAGCGGATGGGGATGAACGGGAGTCCCAGCTCGCCGGCGGTGAGCCGGAGGCTGATCCCGAGGTGGGAATGGTCTTCTACGGTGATGCTCCCGTCCTCGATGCCGCGACGGAAATTCCGCGCCACGCCGTACCGCTCGAGGTTGCCCGTGCCGCACTGTGCGTGCGTCACCTGCCCCATTGCGGAAAGGATATCGAGGTCGATGGAAAGATTGGTCCCCACCAAGGTGAGATCATCCGTCCCGGCGCGCAAAAGCGACTGGACCATGACCATACATTTTCGTGAGTTCGAAAAACCGCCCATGCCGAGCGTCATGCCCGGCTCGATCAATCGTACCGCATCCTCCGGTGTTGTTAGCTTCGAGCGCATAGCGACCCTCGTGGGTGGAATGCGGGCGGAGTATTTGAGTTTTGGTCAATAAGCGTGCTTCGGTAGCTGGCCGCAGCACACGAACGGCAGCTCTGTTGCGAGCGTTCAATTGGTTTTCTCAACACAGAGTGGAAGATGAGAACACCAACTGCGCCTAAATCGCTACGCGTTCTAAGCCGGGCAGATTCTGCGAACATTGCCGGAGAGGAAAATGATGACTCCG
>CAZSUE010000798.1:0-2535 GCA_964609045.1 uncultured archaeon
ACGACGAGACGACCCCGTCGACATCGTACCAGATCTCGCGCAAACTCGCGTATGCTGAAGAGAGCGCTGCCAAGACCTACTATGTGAGCATCTACGCAGTGGATGAATGTGGCGCGCGCTCCGACACGCTCCACGACACCTTCGACCTCGTCAATAATGCGCCGCCGGCGCCGGGGATCACGATCACCCCGCAGCAACCGCTCAGCTCACAATATCTCGTTTGTACGATCAACTACCCCTCACAGGACGAGGACGACGATAATGTCGAGTACTCCTATGAGTGGTATGTCTCACGCGAAGGCGGGTTCGGCTTCCAGCACCAGAGTAATTATGACGACGAGACGACGATCCCTGCACGCGAGACACAGGTCGGCGACCGCTGGCGATGTAAGGTGACGCCGATCGATGAGATGGGCGCGATCGGGAAGGTAGCGGAATACGAGGTCGAGATCATGAACGCCAGACCGGAGATCCTCATCGAGTCGCCGGAGAATGCCGACGAGGACCGCGACGGCTATATCAGCGACGAGGAGCGCGAAGAATATACACCGTTCCTCACGGGCCAAAGCATCAGATTCGATGCGAGCAAAACTGTGGATCCCGATGGACACGAGCTCGAATTCGAATGGGACTTTGGCGACGACAGCGACGGCAGCACCAACGAGAAACCGCGGCATCGGTACGACGAGGCGGGCGAGTACGAAGTCACCGTCACCGTGAGCGACGGGTTCGAGGAAGCGGAGCGAACGATCTGGGTCATCGTCGAGTATCCGCCGACCGAACTGCAACTGCGCCTCAACTTCCCGCCCGAGATGGAACAGGGCGAACGGTATGCGCTCACCGTGAATGTCGAGAACATCGGCGACGGACCGGCGCATAATGTAGTGGTCTGGTACATCGATGTTACTGCGAAACAGCTGATCGGGAACGATTCGATCAAAGAGATCCCGAAGGGCGAGAGCGAACAGTCCGCCGTCTATTGGCGTGCAAAGGACGGTCACGAGATCCATGTTTACTGGACCGACGAGGACCATCCCGCACCGGCCTATATCGAACGGTTCTTCAAGAACGACACGCCGCTCCCACCGACACCGATGACGCAAGAGGTCGTAACGGAAAAGAGCGGCGAGGGCGAGGGATTCGATTTCGGAGGAAATGCGGGGTGGCTCATCGCCGTGATCCTCATCGGCGCGATCATCGCCATCCTTTTCGTCTTTCTTTTCATGCGCCAACGCTGGGAGCGTGAGCTGGCCCAGCGCCAGGCGGAAGAAGAGCGTGAAGAGCGCGCCCACCGGGAACCGGAGGCGCCCACCGGGCATCTCCGCGGACCGATGGGGATGCCTGGGATGCAACAGATGGGCGGCATGGGGCTCCCCGGCGCTGGTCGCGGTGGACCCGGCATGATGCAACCCGCCATGGGGTTGCCGTACCCGCAGGGTCCCGGCATGTACGGCCAGCAACAACAGGCACCTGCTCTTGGACTCGGTCCTGGTCCTGGTCTTGGCGGCCAATACGGCCAACCGATGATGGCGCTCCCGCCCGGCCAGATGCAACCGCAGATGGGCGGACAAATGGGTCCGCAACAAGGACCGGGAGCCCAAGGCTATGGTATGGATACCGGCTATGGCGGCCAGGCCCAACCCGGTATGGGGATGGGCATGGGCGGCCCCGGTCAACCGCCAGCACCCGGCCCTGGCCCCAGCCCCGGTCCGGGCCCGGGACCCGCACAATCACAGTACGGTGGCCAGCTGGCACTGCCCCAAGGCCAAGATACCGGACCCGGCCAGTACGGTGGCTATCAGGATGCGCCGATGCAAGCCCAGCCCGACATGGGCGGCTACGATTATGGTCCGCAGGAGCAGCCACAAGGACCACCGGCCGGCCCCGAGAGTGAGGACCAGGGCGCGCAGATGGGACCCGATATGGGTGCTCCCATCGATGAAGGCCCGACCTGTCCTCATTGTGGTACCGGTGTGGAAGAGGGCTGGCTCATGTGCCCCGAATGCAAGGGCCGGCTGAAATAAGCTCGCCCATCGCGAGGTCTATGCCCCGTCACTCGCTCCCGAGCGTCGGTGGATACACCTCTATTCTCTATCCTCCCACCCCTCACCGGAACACATCGTGATCGTCGATCGTAGCGGTGTGCTCCGGTTCCTCTCTTTTTTTCCTTTTTTTTTCTCTCTTCGCGTCTCTCCCCTCGGGCTCTTTTCTCCGTTCTCGGTTTTTTTTGATCCTGGGGAGTGTTCACGGCCCAATGGGTGCATGAGGTTCAGGGGGACAAGTGGTGGATGGACGGCAGGTGAACGGGGGCTTGACGGCGAGGGAAGGGGAGTTGCATCGAATGAATCGAATTAACCGAATCGGCCATACTGCTTCGCAGTAGTCACGACCAGGGAGCACACTTGCTCCCGGTGCTAGATCAAAACTCCGTTTTACTCTGCACGATGAAGAGATTTCTTCATCTGCACGGAACAATCTACGATTGTTCCAGTGCTCCCGCACCAGTGGGCGCGGGAGTTACCCAAATTGCCCGAA
>CAZSUE010000799.1:0-2535 GCA_964609045.1 uncultured archaeon
GCGTCAGCCAGCACCCGCTGCTGAGCCAGCGCTAGAGGCGCGGGCGGGTTCTCGAATGCTTCGAGCCAGCACCCGCTGCTGAGCCAGCGCGAGAGGTGCGGGCGGGTTCCCGACTTGCGTCAGCCAGACCGCGCTGCTGGGGCAACCCTAGAAGTGCGGCTGGAGTTCTAGACATGCGTCAGCCAGCACCCGCTGCTGAGCCAGCTATAGCGGTGCGGGCGCGCTCCCGACCTGCGTTGGCCAGACGCGCGCGGCTGAGCCAGCCCTAGAGGTGCCTGCGCGCTATCGACTTCGCTTAGCCAGCGCTACCTCCTCACTCTCGGTCACCTCCAGTTCGACGAGCACCTCGTTGACGATATCCTCGAGGTCCACGGCTTGTCCTTGCACACTTCGGGACGGATCCACGCCGTCCTCCCCGTATTCGAATTGGATGATCATATTCGCGGAGTTGCGCACCGATCCGTCAGGCATGACCTTCAATTCCTCCAGCGCGTTAATGAGCCGTCGCTGCATGTACCCCGAACGCGAGGTACGGACCGCTTTATCCACCAATCCCTCGCGACCACCCATGGAATGAAAGAAATACTCGATGGGGGTCAATCCTTTTGTGAAGCTCGACTTGACGAACCCTTTCGCTTCCGCACATCGATCGTATCGCTGAAAATGGGATAGCGTTCTGTCCTGATAGCCGCGCGAAATACGCTTCCCACGAACCGCCTGCTGACCGATGGAACCGACCATCTGGCTGAGGTTCAATATCGAACCGCGCGCACCGCTCCGTGCCATGATCTCAAGCGAGTTCTCCAACCCAAGATGCCGCGACGCGATCTGACCCGCACGGTCACGGGCTCGCCCCAGCACGCGCATCGCTTCCACTTCGAGCGTCTCCTGCACCGATCGGCCCGGTTGCGGCTCGAGCATGCCGTTATTGTACGCATCGACGAGCTTATCGATATTGTTCTCGGCGTTGGTGAGCGTCTCTTCCACTTGTTTGCGCGCATCTTCGGGAATGTCCCCATCGTCGATACCCATACTGAAGCCCAACATCGATATCGCAGCGATGGCAAGCTTCGTGATCCGGTCGATGAACGCGCGTGCCGCGTCGGAACCGTAGTCCCGCGCGATCTTGCCGATGATGCGACCCTTGAACGCGCCAACCGCGTTCTCGTCGATGGTGCCACAGAGTATCTCACCGTTCTCGATAGCGACATAGGCGTCGTGGTCACACTCCTGTTTCTTGCATGTATCGCAATTCTCGCAGATCGATGCGCGAAACTCGATATTGAGGTCGGGCGGCAGCATCAACGATACGAGCTGTTTACCCGACCAGTACTCCTCGCCGTCGTCATCGACGAACTCCGGTATCGGCAGATCGTCCATCCATCCGACCGTCGTCAATAACTGATAGGTCTCCTCGATATTGAACAACCGCTGGTGATGCGTCAAGAGGAAGAGACCGGTGATCTCGTCGTGGACCGCTCCGATGATCGGCCCGCCGAAGCGCGGGGAGAGGATGTGCTCTTGCACAAGCATGAGAACCTTTGCCTCTGCACGCGCTTCATTGGATTGGAGCACATGCAGATTCATCTCGTCGCCGTCGAAATCCGCGTTATACGGCGGACAGACCGCCAGGTTCAGCCGGAAGGTCTTATACGGCATGACCCGTACTTGATGCGCCATCATGCTCATCCGATGAAGCGACGGCTGACGGTTGAAGAGCACCATATCGCCGTCGATGAGATGCCGCTCGACGATATAACCGACATCGAGCCTCTTCACAAATATATTGCAGTTCTCCTGGGTCACCTTGATGCGGTGCCCGTCCGGGCGGATGATATAATTGACACCCGGATATGCGTCCGGGCCGCGGCCCACCATTTCACGCGCCGTCTCGATATTCAACGGCGTCACGCGCATGGGCACGGTGAGTTCGATCGCCGCCTGGATCGGTATTCCCACTTCGTTGATCGAGATGAGCGGGTCCGGGGTGATCACCGTCCGTGCAGAGAAATTAACGCGTTTCCCCGAGAGGTTCGATCGGAAACGGCCGTCCTTCCCCTTCAGCCGTTGCGCGAGGGTTTCCAGCGGTCGCCCGGAGCGGTGCTTCGCCGAGGGGATGCCGGAGGTCAAGTTATCGAAATAGGTGGTGATATGGTACTGGAGCAGCTCCCAGAGATCCTCGACGATCAACTGCGGACCATCGGCGTCACGGTTCTCCCGGAGCCGCTGGTTGATCCTGAGCACATCAACGAGCTTGTGGGTGAGGTCGTCCTCGCTGCGATCACCAGACTTGAGGGTGATACTGGGTCGGGACGTCACCGGTGGAACCGGGAGTGCGGATAGGATCATCCACTCCGGCCGCGCGATCCTGGCGTCCATCCCAATAAGGATCAGTTCGTCGTCGCGCACGCGCTCGAGCCGCTCGCGCACCTCTTTCGGCGTGAGCTTATGGCCACCTTCGCGAAATGTCGTGGGTTTATCCAGCGTGATCTTTTTCTGCTCCGTCTTACAATAGGGGCAATGGCGCGTCTTCTT
>CAZSUE010000800.1:0-2520 GCA_964609045.1 uncultured archaeon
GAGCGCACGTGCAGTATCGGGGGCGGAAAGAAGCGCCGGGATACGGCGCTCGTCGACCGCCACGGGACGCGGTGCCACGACGCTCACCGTTTCACCGTTCTCGGCCATCGCCGCACCGTGCGGGGTGGATAACGCACTGAGCTGCTGCGAGATCTCTTCTGCGCTCTCGAGCTGCTTATCGAGCACCGCGTCCATGTTTTGCTCCGCAGCGTCCATGGAAAGCGCTTCCAGCATGCTCGAGGAAAAGGTCTGCGTCACCTTGCCGAGGATCGGCTCGAGATTGCCCACCGCCTCGCGAAAGAGGTTGATGCGCCGTTGGAGCACACTGACGATGCGCGCCTCGATCGTATTGGCGTAGGTGAGGTTGTAGACCTCCACATCGTAGCGCTGACCGATACGATCGAGCCGGCCGATGCGCTGCTCGAGCTTCATCGGGTTCCACGGGAGATCGTAATTGACGAGGATATGACAGAACTGGAAGTTCCGCCCCTCACCACTGGCATCGGTGGAGACCATGATCTGGCACTCATTCTTGAACCGGCGTATCACCGCCGCCTTCTCCCTGCTGGTAAGGCTGCCGTGGAAGATCGTCGTGCGCCAACCCTCCTCTTGCAGCCGATCGTCGATCATATGGAGCGTATCGAGGAACTGGCAGAAAATGAGCACCTTCTCACCGCTCTTTCCGATCTCGCGCTCATCGAGGAGGCGCACCACGGTTTCCAGCTTCGAATCGATACCGCTCTCCAGCTGCTCGTTGAGCGTACCGATCAACCGGTCGAGCTTCTCCTTCTCGTACTCGTACTTATCCGCGCAAAGAAGCCGCGTGATCATCTCCTCCGGCGTCTCACCCGCTTCATCCGCCTCCAGCCGACCCAATTTGCCGCGTGAAACACGCCGGGCACCGTCCCCATTGTCCGTTGCGCAGCTCGCGAGCACCGCCTCGCGCTGCTCCTCGCTCGCCATCCGTTCGCGGCGCCGTTCCAGCGCGCGTGTGACCGCCACCATGGACGAGGTCAGCATCTTCAAATAAACCGCCATGGCGAACGCGGTCGCACGTTTATTCGCGGCCACCGCCATATTGTACTCGTACCGGATATAGCGCGAGACGAGGAGATAGCATTTCGACTCCGCGCGCGTAAATTCGATGGTGATCAACCGCGGTTTGCGCCGACGCTTACTTCCAAAGACCTCCACCGCACGGTTCCGGACCATCACCCGCGCGATCGGGTTGAACTGGTTGAGTTCACGAACGATCGCGCGCTGCACCACCTGCTCGTTGCCTCGGTCGAGGATGGTCGAGCGGTCGACGAAACGTCGGTGGTCCATACTCCGCGTGCGACGATGGAGATCGTCGAGATAGAGCCCGAGCTCGCCGCGTTGGTTCTTCGTCAACGCCCGCTCACGATCTTCGAGTCGGTTCACCCAGCGCGCGATCTCCTTTACCGATCGCTGGCGCTTCGATTCGAACCGATCGTAATCGGAAAAGAGATCCGGGTCGAGCAGCTCGAGGAGCCCGAAGAACTCCATCGTATTGAGCTGCATCGGCGTGGCGGTCAAGAGGAGGATGGCGTCGCATTGCGGCGCCAGCGCGCGCGCGAGCTTATATTTCTGGTTCATGCGCACGGTCCGGCCCGTGCTCGTCATCGTCTTGCGGAGGTGATGCGCCTCGTCGAAAATGACCATATCCCATTGCGCCTCGGCAACCGCCGAGCGGTAGCGCTTCGCATAATCGATCGAGGTGAGGACGATATCTTCGCACCCCCAGCTCAGCGCACTATCGGCGCCCGGCACCGCGCGCTCCCCTCCCGCCTTCGCTTCGCGCTTCAATTGTTTGAAGTACGGGCCTGAATAGACCACCGGTTCGATATGGAACTTCTCGCGCAGCTCAAAATCCCACTGCTCGATCAAATTCGCCGGCGTGACCACGAGGATGCGACGAACCAGCCCCCGCGCCATCAGCGCCCGAACGATCAGCCCCGCCTCGATCGTCTTGCCAAGCCCCACCTCGTCGGCGAGGATCATTCGCGGCAGCCGGCGCCGCGTCGCGAACCGCACCACACCGCACTGATGCGGGAGCGGCTCGACGCAGCATGCGCCCAGCGCTTCCGTCTCGTCAAAGCGGCTCACATGAAGCGCCGTCGCAAGAAACCAGTGGGTAAAGGCACGACCGCGCGACGGGTGCACCGACGGCAGAGTGGATCCTTCCTCTCTTTCCTCCTCCGCGCCCTCATCAGCCGCCTCGCGTTCCTTCGCCTCGGTTTGTGGCACCGGCTCCGCTCCTTTGCAAAAGTCGCCGCGCTGTTTCGCCATTCGGCGACGACGGCGCCGTGCGCGTATCGCCGCATCCTTGCGTGCGTGCCCCTTCAATTTCTTTCCAGACAGTGCGATCAACTCAATAGGCTGAAACTTTGTGGGTATGGGTGAAATGGGCTGCCCTTAATAATCCTATTGAAAATATTCAAGCATCTCTCTCATCCATGGCACAATACCCTCAGTTTTCAAGGCTGCCATTATCGGGAA
>CAZSUE010000801.1:0-2503 GCA_964609045.1 uncultured archaeon
TCCCCCGTTCCCCCTCCTATCCCCGCTCTTCATTCCTCACCCTTTACCCTTCACCCTCCCCCCCCGACAGACTCCAGATCGCATCTTGCGGCAGCCACCGTTGGCCAGCGTGTAGACCCCGAGTCGCATATATTGCGTATCGAGGATGAGCATGCACTGGTACGGCTGTGCGAACATCCTCCGCTGGGTCCGAATATCGACGCCTGAGGGCGTGGGAGGGAACCCGGGGTGTGTGTGATACCAGCCGATGATGAGGTACTCGTCGTCGAGCGCGGCCAATTGGCGCGAGAGCGCCACCAGGTCTTCCATGGTGAACCGCACCCGCGGTGTCCGGTCCCGCCGGCCGGTGACCGAACCGTCGACCACGGCATAGGTCGACTCCGCCCAGCGATAGACATCGCCGACCAATAGTCCCATCACCTCGTATTCGACCCCATCGCGTCTGCCGGTGGTACGCGCATGGTCGCAGATGTCGCATAAGACCCGTTCTGCGATGTAGACCTCGAGTGGATGCGTTGGGTCTGCATCGTTCGCTTTGCGTCGATCCAAACGATCACTCGCCCCGATCATGGACTAAAGTGTGTTGCCTCCATAGAATAGTTTGCCCACGGTTCGGGCCAGGTTCGGGCCAGGTTCGGGTCAAAACGAAACGGAAGAAAACAGAGCTAAGCGAAGCAGAGTGGAACGGCGCACGCGTCGAGGGTGGGGAACGGTTCGTTTTACCGCCTCCACAACCACTCTCCTTCCGAACCATCACAGAAAGGGAAGGGCGAGATCGAAGCTGGCGGCGGTGCGATTGGGTCAAAGGCCAATGCGCCGTTTATTCGTGGACGAGCACGTCGACCGCCATCGCCATAACTATAGCCATCGCCACTGCCATCGCTGCGCCGCCGTTATTCGACGTGCGCTCAATCCTCCGTAATGTTCGCAGCGACTCCGTCTTCGGCCCTATCCTCCCGCTCTGCGCCATCTTCGGCAGTCGCGTCCTCTCCATCGGAATGCTCGCAAATCACCCGATATTTTTTGGGTGGGCGCGGTTTGGGGTTGAGGAAAATGAGATTGCGCACCACCAGCATCTCGAGGAACTGTTTCACGCGATCGACCACCGGTTCGATGTCCTCTTGATACTTGCTATCCATGAAGTGACAGATGTCGAAGATGGTATGCTTGCCATCACAGCGCATCCAGATATCGGTCCCCATCTCGTCTAGCGGGCGCTGGATCTCAGTTGGACCGCCGAGGATGCGGTGGAGCCAGCGCTCGAAGCGTCGAAAATCTTTCGGGTAGACGATCACGACGCGCTCGTCCTCGATGGACCAATCCACCGGTGCACGGACCGGTGCAATATTGAGAAAGCGCTTGACCTCATCGTCGAGGTCGTCGGTATCGATCATCATTTGCTCGTCACTTCCCGGCTCCTGCTCATTTGAGGGATGTCCCATGCCTCAGTCCGGAAGGAGCGGATAGATCAGCGCCATGAAGAGGACCGCGTTGGCGATAGCGATGAAGGCGAAGAGTTGGGTTCGACGCCGGTCGTGCCAGATATGTTTCGCCGCCCACGCGAGCGGACCGAAGACGATGGCGACGATCAGCACAGCATAGGTGAAAAGGAGATAGAGATCCATCAAAATCGCCTCCATTCGTTTTTCAGCCCACATGCCTCCTCTGTGACCCCGCGTCCCGCAGCATCATTCTCAGCACCGCTATCAATCTTCGACCTATGAGGCCGTCGTGCCGTTGCGTCCTTCGGACGGCGCAGCATTCGGCCTTCGGGGAGAGATTACTCCGTGGCTGCCAGCAGCGACACACCCGGTGGCCGGTTGGAGTTCAGTGGCTCACACCGTCCTCCCGGCCAAATCATGCATCGACCCTTTCCAGGAATTCGTCCAGCTCCTCGTTCATATCCTCGATACGCTGTTGGTGCATACAATTGGCACAGCCAACGGCGTCCTTGTCGGGGCAAGATTTGCAGATTTTCTCCTCTCTCTTGATCAATCGCTTGTATCGACGCTTTTCGGTACGAATATATTCTTTACTATAGGAGATGAGATCACCGACACCGAAAATAGTGGTCCGCCTTTTAAGATTTTTCTGGCGATCGCTCCCACGCTGGACTTTGCGCATCGATGCGATCGAGCGGGTGAACCGACCTGTGGGGCGGTCTGGGTTCTGTTGCCGCACAATCCTCGTCGCTCAGCGTCCGCTCCGTTCTTCTGTGACCGCGGCACCGTGAACTATTTAGTTCGGTGGCAGCATGAACGGTTGTGTTCCTACTATTACAACTACCGACCGGTTCTCCGCAGGAGTCCACTACCGCCAGCGGGGTGCGGACCGCGTCGCTCGTCGCGACCGCGTCGCTCGCCCTTACTCTTCTACTGCTCCTCGGCACCACTGTCGGTGCGGTCCCAGGTAGCCATGGAGACACTGGCGCGCCACTACGAGGCCCCACCATCACACTCACTGCGCCATCGAACCGTACCGCACCCCCGAACGCGAACATCAC
>CAZSUE010000802.1:0-2497 GCA_964609045.1 uncultured archaeon
TCGACGCCGACCCCACACCAGACCAGGAGGTCCAGTTCCATAACACTGTTCCACCGTATGTCGTCATCAACGCGCCGCAGCCGTCCGAGACCGTCACCGACGAGACCTATATCGTCAACGCGTCCATCTCCGATACCGACGAGGATACGATTACCAGCGTCCAGTGGCAGCTCGACGGGGACGCATGGGACGATATGACCGAGAACGCGGCGGCACCAGGATACTGGGAAGCGCTCTGGGCACCCACCGTCGAGGGGGACCATACCATCAATATCACCGCCACCGACGAGTACGGCAACACCGACACCGAAACGGTCATTTGCACCTACCAGGCGTCGGAGCCAGCGCAGTTGATCGACTGCGACGGGAACCTCTCCGACTGGGCGGACGACGAGCTGATCGAAACCGCCGACGCGCAGAGCGAGGCGTTCTACCTCACCTGGAACACCACGCACCTCTATCTCGGCTGGGAGAACCGTAGCTGGGACGGCGACGGCGACCTTTTCGTCTATTTCAACACCACTACCGGCGGGAGCGCCACGACCGTCGACTGGGACGGGACGCACACGCTCCCGTTCGGCGCAGAATATGCGCTCTGCGTCGAGAACGGGGCGTACATCAACCTCCAGTCCTCCTCCGGCGGCGTGTGGAACGAGGGCGGCGCCTACCCCGGTGCGACCTTCATCGGCTACGACGACACACCCGATACCGAGATCGAACTGCCACTGGCGGCGCTCGGGACGCCCGCCACGCTCGATATCGTCGCGTTCGCCAAGACGGAAAGTGCGTCCACCGTCCTCACCGCGTTCCCCACCGCCAATACCGCATCGACGCGGTCGTTCACCTTCACCGCCTATTACCATATCGCAGCGTTCACCGCAAACCCGACCCCCGCGCAAGATATCGATGTGATGCAGATCAGCACGGAAGACACCACCCCGCCGGTGGTCGATATCCTCTACCCGCAAGAGGACGAAACGATCAATTCCTCACAGTATTGGGTCAAAGCCGACGCGTCCGATAACGAGGCGGTCGCCTATGTGAACATCTCCATCGACGGCGGTGCGTACACGCCTATGAGCGATACGGGGGCACTCTGGGAATATAACTGGACCTCCATCGCCGCGGGCGACCACACCATCGATGTGGAAGCGACGGACGCCGCGGGCAACACCGCCACCGATACCGTGAATGTCACCGTGGACCTCACCGCAGAGGATGCCACCGCGCCGGTGGTCGATATCCTCTACCCGCAAGAGGACGAGACGATCACCGGCGATATGTACACGATCAAGGCCGACGCCACCGACGATACCGGCGTGGTAAGCATCGAGATATCCATCGACGGCGGCGCATGGGTCGACATGGAGACCAATACCGAGGGCGAGGGCATGTACGCCTACCTCTGGTCCGGCTATATCGACGGCGAGCATACCATCGCGGTCCGCGCCAGCGACGGCGTCGGCAACACCGGCACCGATATGGTGAATGTCACCGTGGACCTCACCGCGGAAGACACCACCCCGCCGGTGGTCGATATCCTCTACCCGCAGGAGGACGAGACGATCAATTCCTCACAGTATTGGGTCAAAGCCGACGCGTCCGATAACGAGGCGGTCGCCTATGTGAACATCTCCATCGACGGCGGTGCGTACACGCCTATGAGCGATACGGGGGCACTCTGGGAATATAACTGGACCTCCATCGCCGCGGGCGACCACACCATCGATGTGGAAGCGACGGACGCCGCGGGCAACACCGCCACCGATACCGTGAATGTCACCGTGGACCTCACCGCAGAGGATGCCACCGCGCCGGTGGTCGATATCCTCTACCCGCAAGAGGACGAGACGATCACCGGCGATATGTACACGATCAAGGCCGACGCCACCGACGATACCGGCGTGGTAAGCATCGAGATATCCATCGACGGCGGCGCATGGGTCGACATGGAGACCAATACCGAGGGCGAGGGCATGTACGCCTACCTCTGGTCCGGCTATATCGACGGCGAGCATACCATCGCGGTCCGCGCCAGCGACGGCATCGGCAACACCGGCACCGATATGGTGAATGTCACCGTGGACCTCCCGCCGGACGATACCGAGCCGCCGACGGTCACCATCTGGTGGCCCAAAGAGGGCGAGGAGATCACCGCCGATAACTATGTCATCAAAGCGAACACCACCGACAACGTCTCAGTTGCCAACGCCAGCATCAATATCGACGGGAGCGGCTGGCAGCCCATGAGCACCAACCCCGACCACCAGCACTGGAAGTTCACATGGGTCGGGTATGGCCCCGGCGCGCACACCATCGAGGTGCGCGCGTTCGATACCGCGGGCAATGTCGGCTACGATACCGTCAATGTCACCGTGACCGCCGCGGACGATACCGAAGCACCGTCGCTCGGCATCGGCTGGCCCAACGAGAACGAGGTCATCACCGCCGACGAGTACTGGGTCAAGGCCGAGGCGTACGATAATGTCGGCGTCAC
>CAZSUE010000803.1:0-2492 GCA_964609045.1 uncultured archaeon
GGCCGAATAGGGTTTCGTTGAAGATTCGGAGTCCGGAGGAAATCTCATGGAACTGATCCCACGCAAGATTGCGGAGGAACAGGTACTACATCTTCAGAGGAAATTCTTTCGCTGGAGCAAGCATGACGAGTTCTCGTTTGGTAGGATTTACAACCTCCTCTACAATCCTTTCGTGCTGTCCCTCGCATGGTATCTCCTTTGTGGGAACCAGGGTTCGAGGACGCCCGGAGTAGATGGAGTGACGGTGAAAACCGTCAAGAATAGGATTGGCGTCGTGAAATGGCTATCAGATATCGAGCACCAGTTACGGGAGCGAACCTTTGAACCCGATCTGGTCCGTCGAAGCCGGATAGAAAAGCAGGGCAAACCGGGCCAATATAGAGATCTTGGGATAGCCACTTTGGCTGACCGTTTGGTCCAGATGAGCGCGAAGCTCGTCTTGGAGCCGATCTTTGAGGCACGGTTCAAGCAATGCTCGTTCGGTTTCAGACCGCGTCGTAGTGCTCATGACGCGATCGCGAGGATCTATACATTCATGCATCCGCGATACAAGTATGAGTGGGTGGTGGAAGCCGACTTCAGGAGCTGTTTCGACAACATCAACCACGGTCTGCTCCGTCAGGAGATCAGGAAGACGGTCCGCGATAAGAGAATTCTTGCTCTCATCCGGGCGTTCCTGAAGGCCGGTGTAATGGAAGATGAGTCGATCCGGCATCCGGTGTCTGGCACACCGCATCGCGGAATCATTTCCCCCTTATTGGCCAATATTTACCTAAGCCAGCTGGACGCGCTCTATACTCGGTTCCATTCTATGGACCATAACGAGCGCAGGAGGTGGCGAAAGCGTGGCCTACCCATGATTCAGTACACGCGGTATGCGGACGATTTTGTGATTCTCGTTCAAGGTACGCGTGACCATGCGGAAGCGGTGTTGAGCGATCTCCGGTTATTTGTGCGGGATGCTCTCAAGATGGAGCTGGCGGAAGAGAAGACGGGCATCCTTCATGTGAAGGAAGGGTTCGATTTTCTCGGCTATCATCTTCGTCTTGGGAAGAGCCAATGCGCAGATAGACCAGCACGGGTGCTCAGGCCATCACGGAAGGCGATCATGCGTTTTCGGCGCAAGATCAAAGAGCTCACCTCGAAACGCATGGTTCAAAAGCCACTGAAACGAGTTTTGGTGGAGCTGAACCGTGTGATCAGGGGTTGGGGCCAGTACTTCCGTTATGGCACGGTTTCTCGGCTGTTTGGTAAGCTCGACTGGTATGTCAAACGACGCATATATCTATGGTTGAGGAAGAAGTACGCTCGCCGTACCTATCGGTGGCTGCGTAAGCAATTCTATCATCCCAATATATTGGGACGAAGGCGATGGACATCTGAGGGCGTCTCCATAAGACTCCTCCAAGATCAGTTCCGCCCGACCCATTTTCGGGGTGTTCGGAAAAAGCTCTCCTCTCCTTATGAACTTCCTACCTACCAAACAACATTTCGGGATTTCTTCGCGAAGCTCGGCCCCCTTCGTTTCATGGAGGGTGTGCTCCAACGACTGAGACCTGTGTGGAGAGCCCAGTGACGGGAAACTGTCACGCTAGGTCCAGTGAATTTCGATAGAAATTCACGGCACGGAGCAATCTTTGATTGATCCAGTGTCGGAAAGCAGGAGGGAGAAACGGCTCTATGGAGTACCGCGCTCCCTTCTGACTTTACTTAAGGCCCGCCCGAAACCGGCAAACCCGGTGCCCGTACCCACCCAGTGCCGATACCCGCGGCCCGCATCCAGCACCGGAAAACCCGGCGCCCGTTCCAACCGTAAAAGACCCGTCGCCCGTGGGCCACCTCCAACACCATAATACTCACTCCCCCCCTCCGATCATCCGCGTATGGATGCAGCCATGGGAAACGCAGATGAGCGCTGATAAACGCAGATGGACCAGGCTGGCTAGCGATTGGAATGGTGAAGGATCTACCCACGACCGCACGACCGTCCGAATCCCCGCGCTCGGCATCGCGCTCACCCACATCGCGAACATCATCCGCATGGCGATCATCGTCATCGTCGGGTACTACTACGGGATGGACGCGCTCCTCTGGACTGAACGCACGCGAATGTCAAGTGGCTGATCTTCCTCGCATGGATGGGGCCGTTCTGGTGGTGGGTGATGCGAAGGCTGCAGCGGCGATCGGCGGGGAGAAATCTCTCAGTGATGGCTTCAGGCCATCATTAAGCAAGCGGGTTTGAGCGTTGATGATTTTTTCGATCTATTGTGATCGTACCGAATCATCTGGCGGGCTGAGATCGTATATTTTGGTATCAACCAGCAACTTGCACACCACTTCCACGCCTCGAGCACGACAGAGCCGGTACTGCTTTCTCCTAAAGACTCGCTGAGCGACAGCGAGGCGAGCGAACCAGCGTCAATCGCGCGCCAAACGGTGCGCGTGTGCAGCAAAGCTGCACCCGGCGGCGCAGCCGCCATGCGTACCGAAAT
>CAZSUE010000804.1:0-2488 GCA_964609045.1 uncultured archaeon
GAGGGAGTGAAATGTTGAGGTAGGTGAGGAGCTTTCAGCAATAGGAAATGAAAATTCGGTGAGTTTTACTGGTGTCAAATTGCCGATCGTATTGGACCATTTGGCCGTTGACCCAATTCGATACTTTTCAAACCAAATGTTCTTCGGTCATTGGTGGGTGGTCTGGCCGATGCGGTCGCCGTCGATGGAGACGACGATCTCTTCGATCGGGATCTTTTGCCCCGCCACGGTCATGGCGCGTTGGAGGAGCGGGAGGAACCCGCGGCAGCATGGCACTTCCATCCGCACCCATGTGATGTCGGTGATCTTCGCGTCTGCGATCAGATGCGCGAGCTTCTGGGCATAGGTGGTGGTATCGTCGAGCTTCGGGCAGGCGACGATGGTCTTTTTCCCGTTGAGGAACTCATCGTGCGTCCGCGCATAGGCATAGGCGACGCAGTCCGCGACGAGCGCGACGCTGGCCCCTTTGAAAGAAGGCGCGTTGGGGTTGATGAGCCGGAGTTGGACCGGCCAGTTCTGCAAGTGTGAGGTGGAAATTGCACCTTGACCCTGAAGTTCGCGTTCCGCTTCGTCGCTTTGGTTGGGCGTGCGGGAGGCTTCCAGTTCAGTGTCGAGCGTGCCCGGGCACCCGCAGGGGAGCGGCGCGGCGGCCTCGGACTCCTTTTCGGGTACTGCGATGCCCTCCTCTTCGAGCACTGTGAGCGCTTCTTCGTAATACTCGGTCTGGCCGTGTTCTTTCAGATGGTCGAGATGCGCGCGGATCACATTCGGTCCGGCTTCGATCACATTCTCCATCACGCGCCGTTCATCGTACGGTTCCGCGGGCCGCTCGACGATCGCGATGGCGTCCTCGGGGCAGTGCCCGATGCAGGCACCGAGTCCGTCACAATAGAGGTCGCTGACGATACGCGCCTTCTGGTCGATGAGCTGGATGGCGCCCTCGGGACAGTTCGGGATGCAGAGACCACAGCCGGTGCACTTCTCCTCGTCGATCTCGATGATCTCGCGGGTTGCTCGCACAGGTTTCTCGCGTCCGTCCGTTGCGGTCGCACTTTCTGCCATGGTACACCCATGGCGCTCATTTTATATAGTTTGCACCACTATCGCTCATAGGCTGGGAGCGCCTCGCACCGATAAACTATAGTGTAGAAGCCTTGAGTTCTGGTAGTGGTAGTGAATGAAGAAGGAACTGGATGCGAAGGATCGTCGTATCATCTCGATGTATGCGAAGGACCCGGATGTGTCGCAGTCGGCGATCGCGGCCGCGATCGGCATCTCGCAGCCGTCGGTGGCGGTGCGGGTGCAGAAACTGCGTGCGGCGGGCGCGCTGGAGACGCAGACGGGTATCGACCCGTTCGAATTGGGGCTCCATATCGCCAAGATCGATGTGTCGACGAACGATACCAACGAGCTGTTGCAGCTGTTCGAGGGGTGCCCCTATTTCATGCACGGGTTCGTCGTCTCGGGGCGGTACAATTGCTGCCTCCTCTTCCTCAGCGAGGACATCTCGACTTTGGAGTCGATCATCAACGGGCATATCCGTCCGAACCCGAATGTGCAGCAGGTCGATTTCAATATCGTGATCTCGTCCGCGAAGCGGTTCGTCGTGCCGGTGGACCTCACGCCGGAGGTGCGCGAGAACCCGCCCTGCGGCGCACTCCACCAGTGCCGGAACTGCGAGATCTTCCAGTCGAAGCGTTGTATGGGCTGTCCCGCCACGGGCCAGTACCAGGGGCGATTTTTCTGAGTTGCTAGAACACCGTTCTTTTCTCTCGTTCTTCTTACAAGATGCGGCGAGCGCGACGCCACCCCCTCTCACCAACTACTCATTCCTTAGTACCTAGCTTGTGATCCTTCCATAGCTCTATAAACTATTTGCGCAATATTAAAATAAAGTGCGACCGCGTCTGTGATAATGGGGCGTGGCAGTAATCCGGGTCCTCTGTTGCGCATCCGTCCATACCATGCCTCACACCGGTTGTGGGGATAAAATATAAATTTTGGTGTGGGCATAACCATTTACGGTATACAACTGCTTGTTGTATAGGTGTGGTCAGGATCTCCCAACCGATCCTCTAAAGACATACCGAGGTGGTGAACGATGTCCATGCTCGAAGATGCCTCGATGAGAATTTGGAGCGAATTGTGGATCGAAGAAGTTCTTGGGGGTTCCTCCTGCGTTCCCCAGGAGATACTGAGCGGTTCCCCAGCTGTCTCATTCGAGGTCTGATCCGACCCTTCTGACGCAGCTCTAAAGACGCTGACCGACCCACGGGCGCTTCCCGACCTGAGTCAGCAAACGGTGGGGGCGCTGACGCAGGGCTAGAGGTGCTGGCCATGCTGCGCGCCGTTCCCGATATGGCTCAGCAGATCATACGCGCTGAAGCAGGGCTAGAAGCGCTGGCCAGGCCATGCGCGCAGTTCCCGACCTGACTCAGCAGATCGTGTGCGCTGAGGCAAACCTAGAAGCGCTGGAGAGGCCGCGGGC
>CAZSUE010000805.1:0-2476 GCA_964609045.1 uncultured archaeon
TTTCCCTCCGCCAATGTTCGCAGAAAGGAAGTCCAAAGGAACCCTTTCTGCTGAAGGGTGTCATACTTTCCGAAGGGGGTCGAAATTTTGCACTGTTCGCAGAGACGCAGTCCGAAGGAACCGTCTCTGCTGAATCCATGATAGCTGCGTCTGGATCGGCTTTTTTACCCGTCAAAGCTGGTCCGATCTGCCCTGTTCGATCCGATGTGATAAAAAACTCCTCCCGTCCTATTTGAATATTGTCGACCCGCGATGGGCGATGCATCGAACGGGGAGGTTGAAGGGAGTTTGAAGGTGGAACATAGCGATGAATGATACGAAAGCGCCACAGGTCTTGTGCACTTAGGAGCGCTGATACCCATGGTGGGTGTTGCGATGGTCCGGTTCCTATTTCTTTTTCTTTTTCTTCTTTTTCTTCTTCGTTTCCTTTTTTGTCCCCATCTTCCCCTTCTTCTCTTTCTTTCCTTTTTTTCCTTTCTTTTTCTTTTTCCGACCGCGGCGCTTGAGTTTCCGCACCTCGAGCGTGGCACCGTCCTCGACGCCGAAGGAGAGGAGCGATTCGTCGCCGCGCAGCCATTTCCCCTCGTGATAGAGCCGTGTCCGCGTACCGATCTGGCCGTGGTCCTTCAGCCGCTGGAGGAGGCTGTCGGGCGAGCTGAGTGGGTTGAGCTGGAGCGCGTAGACCTCTTGCGTGTCGGTATTGTGGATATCGAAGTGGAACAGGCTTTGGCCGATGACCCGTTCCATCCAGCGTCCTTTCTCCTCTTTTTCGAGCCTCCCTTGCGATTCGAACCGTACCTTCCGCTTGTTCCCCGAGGCGTGGTCCTTCGCGGTGACCTCGAGTATGCCGAACTCCTCGCCCACACGGAATGAGACATCGATGGGGCATGTCCCTGCCGGGAGTGGCTCGATGTCGACCCAGAAATCGCCAAGGTATTCGTCCTCATCCGGGTTCGGGCTCTCGCCTTGGTAGACGGGAATATTGACGGTGGGGATGAAATCGGTCGGGTTGGTGAACTTCTTCGTCTTACTGATCGGGATCTTGACATTGCGCCGGAGGACGGGGACGACGTACCCGTCCGCGGTGAAAACGCCGAGCGAACGCGGGAGCACATCGCTCACATCGATATCGGTCTCCGTTGCGCGATATTTCTTCTCGCGGCCGTACCCGAGGGTCGAGACCGCCGCCCCGCGCGCCACCACCTCGAGCGGGTTCGCGATCTCTTCCCCCACCGGCTCGATGTCGAACTGGCGCCGGATGAAATGTTGGATATAGGGTATCTGTGTCGTACCGCCAACGAGGATGAGTTCGTCGACGTGGTCGAAATCGAGGCCCGCATCGTCCAGTGCGCGCTCCACCGGTTCCAGGGTACGCTTGACGAGGGGTGCGATCGCTTTTTCGAATTGCTCTCTGGAGAGTTCGAACGCGATGGAGATCGGTTCCGCCTCGATCGGTTTCGTCTTTGCCGCGGGAGGTGTTACGAGGTTCGGCAAGCGTATGGGCGTGGAGGAGGCGGTGGTGAGCGCGATCTTTGCGCGCTCGGCCGCCTCGACGATGGTTGCCATGGCGCCGGGGTCGCGGTTCACCGCCTTTCGAGCGCCTTTCCCGTTCTTGTTGCGGACCTCCTCGAGAATGATGGAGACGATGCATTGGTCGATATCGTTCCCGCCGAGGCGATTATCGCCGGCGGTGGCGTCCACATCGAAGAACCCGTCGCCGAGGGTCAATATGGAGACGTCGAAGGTGCCACCGCCGAAATCGTAGACGACGATCCGCTTCTCTTCCTCCTCCCTCAGCCCGTATGCGAGCGCGGCGGCGGTGGGCTCATTGAGGATGCGCCGGACATTGAGCCCTGCGATCTCGCCGGCGTCCTTCACCGCCTGCCGCTGCGAATCGGTGAAGTAGGCGGGCACGGTGATCACCGCGTCGGTGAACCGCCGGTGGAAGTAATTATTGGCGTCGTCGACGAGCTTGCGGAGGATGCATGCGGCGACATATTCCGGCGGATAGGATCCGTCGTGGATCTCGTAGCGATGATCGGTGCCCAGCTTGCGCTTGACCGACGCCACCGTCGTGGACGGATGGGTGAGGAGCCGTCGCTTCGCAGCTTCGCCGACGACGACCGTGTCGTGGTCCTCGAAACTGACCACCGACGGCGTCATCGTCGCCCCCGCCGCGTTCTTGCCGATCACCGGTCGGTCCATCTCGAGGATGGCGAACTCGGAATTCGTGGTCCCAAAATCGATGGCGAGTATCTCGTCGCAGCTCGTATCCATATCCATATCCATATCCTTATCCATACCCATATCTATTCCTCCTTTTCCGTTTCCTGCTCCTTTCGGAATAGGCAACCGGGCGGATAATAAAAATCTTTTTGTACCTCATCTTCGGTGCGCTTGCGGCGGCGCCCATGGCGCTGTTTTCGGCGCCCGATACGGAATAATCGCTTCAACCGGTCCCAGAGGGAGCGCGGTT
>CAZSUE010000806.1:0-2474 GCA_964609045.1 uncultured archaeon
TCAGCAGAAAGGGTTCCTTTGGACTTCCTTTCTGCGACCATTGCCGGAGAGGAAAATGATGACTCCGCCAATATGTCGCGGTTCGAAATTGTAGTACACTATAATGTGAAACAATATAAACCAAGAGTAAGCCCGAGCAAATGACGCTCGCCATGTCGCCATCTCCGTGTGGTGTACGACGAGCGCGCGGCACTCTTGAACTTTCGTGTTGGATCGGTATGGTCTTTCAAAAAGATGCGCTGATCATCCCCGACAATTGCGTCTTCGATAACGATATCATCGTGGTCAACGGCGATATCATCGTCTCGGACCGTGTGGAGCTTGAGTATGGGCTGGCAACGATCAGTCGCATCTTCATCGGCGAGGATGTGACCATCACCGGCAACCTCGCCGCCGACGAGGATATCTATATCGACGCGCACTCGGCGATCATGGGCGATATCGACGGTAAGCACGATGTCTACCTCGGCGACCGGGTGCGGATCGTCGGCAAGCTCGCGGTTGAGCGCGACCTCGATGTCGGCGACGATGTGGAGGTGCAAGAGGGGTTCGAGGCGAAGGGGTGGATCAATATCCGCAACCCGCTCCCGGCGATCATCTACCTCCTCACGCTCATTCTCGAACTTTTGCGCCGCGGTCAGAGCGAAGAAGTGGAACAGATCGTCCGCGAACTCGAAGGCGATCGCGAGGAGTTCTTCATCTCGGAGAGCTATCTCTATATCCCTCGCGGGACGCACTTTGCGCGTGAGGGGATCGAGGTGGAAGGCGACCTCTATCTCGGTATCGACTGCATCCTCGACGGTAGCTACCGCGCCGAGGGCGATATCAAGATCGGTGAGAACACCGAGGTCAACGGTTCGCTGACCGCCGAGGGCGATGTCATCATCGATCATCACGCGACCGTCCGCGGCAATATCACGGCGGGCGGGGAGGTGGACATCCGCGACGAGGTGCTCATCGAGGGCGATGTCTCCGGTTCGACCATCGACCTCTACCAGACCGCGGCGGTCTCCGGGACGCTCTTTGCCCCCGACGGTGTCAAGTTCGTCTCAGAGAAGATCCGGATCATGGAGGAAAAGATCGAGGAGTTCGAGCATAGTATCGGCGGCCTCGCCGAGCTGCTCGAATGAACGGAGAGCCGGTCCGGTCGGCGGGCGCATTCTAGCATAAGATACCTCATTGGTACTGCGTCTTATTACGATGCATACCGTCTATTGCCAGCAATACATCGAGGACCCGTAGATAAACGCCGATCTAGCAGATATCCGGGGTAACATTATGTTGGGCGTTTCCTGGAACAGTGTAGTAGAGATCGTTCGTGGGTCGCTTCGCCGTTCGCGGTGCACTTGGCCGAGTAGGAGTGACATCTCATATCTATTCTTGTGTTTACTTTTATGTTTGCTTTTATCTTTATCTTTAATTTTATCTGTTTGCCGAGCTGCATCTGAACTCCGACCCAGAGATGAGATCGGTGATCGAGCCTCCAGTTATTGAATAGCACCATTTCGAGGGGCTGTATCGTATCAGTGATTTGCAAACCGAGACCCTTCCGGCGACCATGTGGCCATACCAGTGCCCGTTCCAGCAATGTGCGCGAGAGGATGCCAAGGCGCTCTTCGGGATGCTGGACGAACACCTCGAACCCGAAGTGTTCCTCATCGGCGTGCTGTTCGGTTGCAAGAGGAGCACAACCGAGCCTGCGACCTGTGTCGAGCCGACGGGGGAGGGATATCGTGCCTCGATGTTCGCTGAGGTCCATAACCTCGCCATCTACCTTCAGAGCCTGAACGGGAGCGCGCATGGCCGCGAGAGTAGCTCCTGCGGCCACAATGAGCCGCAATTGCAAGAGCGCTCGATCAAGAACGCGATCCAGGAACGGTTGGACCATCTCGATGAGGAGCGCGGCCATATCTCGTTCGCCGCCTGGCCGATACTTGTGAACGATTACATGGTCTCTCTCGTGGTCCGGTTCGACCGCGCTGCGTTCATCTCTCATTATTCGCTTTTGGGGAAGCGCTCGAACGGCTCGCCGCGCGGGACGACCTCGCTCCTCGACGCGACCATCACAGAATTCCTCGATCGGTATTCGAAAGCGCTGGCAGAGCTCAACCCCGGTTCGAAGGGCGACCTCCTCGATCGGGATTACGACGAACTGATCCGTGCGGCGGGGAAACTGCTCATGGATACGCCTGCGCTCGTCTGTGGGAAGGTTGGTGCGCACGGGCTGTTCCGCGCCTGTAATACGATCTCGTCGCTTCGGCACGAAGGCAGTCCCGCAGTTGGCCGGGTCCTCCTCTCTGCGCGTGATCACCCCGCCGTGACGGTGGAGCTCGCGTTCGATACGCCGGTGCCGATCCGCCATTATACGGCGGTGCGGAAGCTCCTCGAGCTGGCGTACGACGAGGTATGCCTCCTCAGCGATGCGGAGAGCGTCTACGGGTTGGGTAAGCTCGGGGGGGAGTACGAGCCCCACG
>CAZSUE010000807.1:0-2463 GCA_964609045.1 uncultured archaeon
ATTACTCAAACAAGAACGAGCTGAACGCGCTGCTCGAAGCGTTCGGGCTGCGAACGATCGCGATATGATCACATTCGTTCTTTTTGTCTCCGTCCGATCTGGGACGATCCCATACTATCTCGTCGTACGAAACCGAACTGAACCGACCAGCCGACCATAGCGTTAAATAATCGCCAGCCGATGATTTATGTAATGTCGCCCACCCACGAGCCGCTCGTCGATATCCCGAATATCCCCGAGCGCCCGCTCGCGTTCACCTGCCCCAAGCCGCTCTTTGTCGATCGACAACTAATCATCGACCGGCTCTACCATATCGCGCTGCGCACCCCGCGGCGCGTGGCGAAGAACCAGGCGATCATCGGCCCGCGCCGTATCGGCAAGAGCGCCATCTTCGATCGGCTCTATAACCACCTCTGGTCGCACCAGCGCGAGGTCATCCCGCTCTATTTCTCGTTCCGGGCCTACGCGGGCAAGCCGGCACTGGATACCCTGACACGGATGGGGCGCGCATTCCTAACCCAATATTTCAGTTTTCTCTCCGAGCATGGAATGCCGAGTGCCCTCACAACCGTGGACCATGCACATAAAATGGCACATGATCTGGACGACGAGGGGGTATTGAAAGCTCTCGCACAATATACACGCGCAATCGAGGTCGATAGCGAGATCGAGATCCTCGAAAAGCTCGCCGATCTGCCACGGACCATTGCGGATACGAACGACTGCTCCATCGTCGTCTTTATCGACGAGTTCCAGGTCATCATGCAGATGCTCGATCGCGACAAGGAGGTGACCGACCTGCGCGCAACCTTCAAGGGTGCGGTGGAAAGCCCGCGCTGTACCTTTTTCGTCACCGGCAGCGCGGTGACGATCATGCGCGAGCAGATCATGAGCCGCGGGCCGCTCTTCGGTAGGCTCCGCCCGATGCACATCGGCCCGCTCGAAGAATACTGGGGTATCGACCTCGTCGCGCGGCTCGCAGAGGTGCACGACCTCGAGATGCCGCCCGAACTCGCCGCCTACCTCGTCGAATACACCAATGCGCACCCATACTATATCCACTGTTTTATGGGCAGCGTCGACGAGGCGTTGCTCGATGCGCGCAACCGGCATGTCACCCGCGAACTCCTCTCCACGGCGATCAGCACGGAAGAGACCGAGGGCGAACTGAGCAATTTCTTCGAGCAGCTCCTTTGGGGTTTCATTCAAGATTACAAACCCATCGCATGGGTCGTGCTCGGGTTCATCGCCGAGCACGGTGAAGAGGAGCCGATCGATCACGGGATGCTCTACCAGTTCCTCGAAAATGTGAAGGATGAGATCCCCTGGCTGGCGAAATACGCCAACCTCGAGACCGCGATGCAGCTCCTCGCCGACCTCACCGAGGCGGACATCGTCGAGGCCAACGGGCTCGGCAATAGCTTGACCGGCCCCTACCGGTTCGGGAAGGACCCGGTGCTGAAACGCTACATCCAGCTCATGTACGAGCACGAGGTCGGAGGGCGGAGCCTCGACATGGTCCAGGATTCGGAAATGGAGCGCCTCGGGGGCCAGTTGCAAGATCTCAAGCGGATGCTCGGCTACCTTCTCGAATCGCATGTGAAATACCTCATGCTCCTCTGGGACGGCCGAGAGGTCAGCGGCGTATTCGGTTCCGACGAGGAGGTAGTCCTGCCCGCGTTCACTAATGTCTACGATACAATGGTGAAGGCCGTCGCCGACCGCGCCTACCAGATCGACGTCTATGGGTTCACGCTCGTGAACGGCCGCCCGGCCGCATGGGCGGCCGAGTGCCGCTATCGGAACCGGAAGGCAGGGCGGAAAGATGTCGAGAAGTTCGCAGCGGCGTTGGACGCGCTGAAGGAGGACCGGAACCTCACATCTATCCATGGCTGGTTCATCAGCATCGAGGGGTTCACAGAGGGTGCGCTCGAAGCGCTCGAGGAGCATGGCGTCTATTACTCAAACAAGAACGAGCTGAACGCGCTGCTCGAAGCGTTCGGGCTGCGAACGATCGCGATATGATCACATTCGTTCTTTTTGTCTCCGTCCGATCTGGGACGATCCCATACTATCTCGTCGTACGAAACCGAACTGAACCGACCAGCCGACCATAGCGTTAAATAATCGCCAGCCGATGATTTATGTAATGTCGCCCACCCACGAGCCGCTCGTCGATATCCCGAATATCCCCGAGCGCCCGCTCGCGTTCACCTGCCCCAAGCCGCTCTTTGTCGATCGACAACTAATCATCGACCGGCTCTACCATATCGCGCTGCGCACCCCGCGGCGCGTGGCGAAGAACCAGGCGATCATCGGCCCGCGCCGTATCGGCAAGAGCGCCATCTTCGATCGGCTCTATAACCACCTCTGGTCGCACCAGCGCGAGGTCATCCCGCTCTATTTCTCGTTCCGGGCCTACGCGGGCAAGCCGGCACTGGATACCCTGACACGGATGGGGCG
>CAZSUE010000808.1:0-2458 GCA_964609045.1 uncultured archaeon
AGCGGCCGCCGACGATCACGGTATCACCGCAGTGGAAATCCGCGTGGACGCGGGCGGTTGGCACGATATCACCGCGAGCTTCGACCCGGCCGGCGGCGAGTATACCTACGACTGGCACACTGAAACGGTCGCATCGGGTACGCACACGCTCACCGCCCGCGCGGTGGATACTGCGGGCCAGGCCACCACGGCGTTACCGATCACGGTCCTGGTGGACAACGCTCCGATTGATCCTCCGCCGCGTTGTGTGATCGTCGTCCCGGTGGACGGCGCAGCGGTACGTGGCACCATCGATATCCTCGTGGACGCCGATGACGACGGCGGGCTCGTGGAGGTGGCGCTCTCTATCGACGACGGCGCGTGGATCGATATCACCGCTACCGCCGCTGCAGGACGATATCGTCTCAGCTGGAACACCTCCGCGGTATGGGAAGGCGCGCATCGCATCGCGGCGCGCGCCACCGATACCGAGGGCCAGCGCGCGCACAGCGCAGAGGTGACGGTGATCGTCGATAACGGAGCGGAGGATGGTCCGCCAATGGTGACCATCGTCGCACCGGTCGACGGTGCAACCATCGCCGAGACCGTGGTGCCGCTCTCCTTCGAGGCATATGACGACGATGGTCTCGAGACTATCGAACTTGCGGTGGACGACGGCAACTATCTCATGATCACCGACGCAGTATCGGCACCGGCGAACGCCTCCGGAGTCTATTGTTATAACTGGACCAGCATGGCCTATTCCAACGGGACGCACACGCTTCTGCTCCGCATCACCGATACGATCGGCCAGAGCACGGTGGATAGTGTTGCGATCACGCTCGATCGTCCGCCCGAGGAGGCGGAGGTGGAGGTGGAGGCGGAAGCGGTTGCGCTCCTGGGCGCACTCACCCAGAGCTGGCTCATCCTCGTCGTCACCCTCTTCGGGCTTGCATGCCTGCGCCTCTTGAGATGGGGGATATGATCGGGATCGCTCGCCGGTGCGGGTCCGGCGATGGAACCTGCGCATGAGCCGGACATATCTATTCTCGCGCGTCGTTCCAGGGGTCGATCTCGATCTCGAGCGGGTGAGAAGGATGACGAGTGAGGGAGGGGGAGGGGGAGCCATGTTACTGGTTCCAAATATCTGGTAGCGTCAATTGGGGCCGATATTGGGGATGAGCGCTCTTAATGCTAATCGTATATATGGGCAGCGGCGTCTCGGCGCTTTCAGACGCCATCTTCGCGTGCTGGATGGTGAAACTGTCGAGCGTAACAACACAAAGTCTATAAGGCTAGAGAGACTCCCTATCTATCCTCACCTATATAGAACCGGAGGAGTAGAAATGTCAGAAGAGGGTATGCCGTTACTCGGCGACAAGTTCCCAGAAATGAAAGTCCAGACGACCAAAGGTGTCATGAACCTCCCGGGTGCGTTCTCGGGCAAATGGTTCGTCCTTTTTAGCCATCCAGCAGATTTCACACCGGTGTGCACCACCGAGTTCGTTGCGTTCCAGAAGCGGTACGAGAAGTTCAAGGCGCTCAACTGCGAGCTGATCGGGCTGTCCGTGGACCAGGTCTTTTCGCATATGAAATGGGCGGAATGGATCGAGGAGAACATGGATGTGGAGATCGAGTTCCCCATCATCGCCGATACGGGCCAGGTGGCCGAGGCGCTCGGGCTGATCCACCCCGGAAAGGGGACCAACACCGTCCGCGCCGTGTTCGTCGTGGACGAGTACGCCACGATCAGGATCATTCTCTACTACCCGCAGGAACTCGGGCGGAATATGGAGGAGATATTGCGCGTCGTCGAAGGCATGCAGGTCTCGGACAAAGAGGGTGTTGCGATGCCGGCGAATTGGCCGAACAACGAGCTGGTCGACGACCATGTCATCGTCCCGCCCGCAAAGGACACCGACACGATCAAGGAACGGCAGAAAGCCGCCGACGCCGGCGAGATCGAGTGTTTCGATTGGTGGCTCTGTCACAAGAAACGTGAGTAGAGAGCGCTTGCGTCCCGTTCTATTCTATTCTATTCTATTCTATTTTATTACTCATTCCGATCCGTCCCACATCACATCGACAGGGAGGGATCGGTTCTCTTTATTTTTACAAATGAGCAGACCGCGCCCTTCACTGCCCATTGCTGTCTGCAGCGGACCGATGTCCTCTGTGATAGGGATAGAAGCGCTATCGCGGTCAGCGGTTCGCCTTTTAACTTACTTTTCATATATATTTGTTGTATAACTTCTTTATCCTAGCATCTGATCTGCGAGCACTGTCGCGGCACCTAGGTTCTACGTTAGGCGGCTGACCGAGGATTCGGGCGTGGCCAAGACAATAGTTATGTTTTATGGTGTAACAATTATGAGCCCCGACATTTTGTCATCCTTTCCGAAGGGGGTCGAAATTTTGCACTGTTCGCAGAAAACCGCAGCGCGGAAATCACCGCAGGTGTTTCAGTGGCTTGCCGTTT
>CAZSUE010000809.1:0-2450 GCA_964609045.1 uncultured archaeon
GATAGGTTTAGCTTTTTTTGTTACCAGTCGCAAGATTGCATTGCGCTTGGTGGTTGTGGCTACAATTGATTGGAGCGGGCCCATATCACGATACCGACGGTACATACGATAGTCGGAGATGCAGATGCAGTTGCAGATGCGTGCGGTGTCGTTATATAGCCAGCCCTCCTTCCTCATGGTGGCCTGCTGCTGGACCACAGCCAGGAGTATGGTTGCCGGACGAACGAACGCGTTCACGGGGTGATGGTCGATCAATCCCGACGAGGGGCGATACGGAGCGGAACGAAGCGTCGACGAGACGGTACAGCTCTCGAACTATCTCTTCTCCGCGCCGAAGTTCCTCTATATTCTCCCCATCGTGTTCCTCCTTTCGCTCCTTCTCGCATGGCTGAGCCACCCGATCACCACCGGCTTCCCGGCCGAAGCGCTCCAGCTCCCCGCATGGTTCGATTCCATATCCGGGCTCATCGTCGAGACGCTGTCGATCTATTTTATCCCCGCCATCATCACCATGACCGTGACCACCTATGTCCCGCTCCTCACCGGCGAGGATTTCCGGCTGGATCGGTGGGCGCTGATGATCTTCGTCTCGCTCGTCCTCATGGCCATCGTCATCGCGCTGGGGCGGCTCCTCTCTCTTTTCGTTTCGTTCCCGTTCGTCTACCTCGTCCTCTTCGCCTATGCGATGGTGTTCGGGCTGCGCTATATCTTCCTCTCCGGCATGATCAGCAGCGGTCCCGCTCTCCTCGTCCCGCTCGCCGCGTTCCACACCATTGTGGGCCAAGCTGCGTTGTTCGGCGCCGTACCCGACCTCCTCGCACCCCCATGGCTCGCCGCGGCGGTGGGGCTGAACCTCATCGTGTTCGTTCCTTATTGGGCGTTCCTGAGAATACTCGCCGCACCGATGATCAGGAACTTTCGGTTCGACCCGCTCCAGTTGACGCGGCTGACCTTCCAGCAGTTCTCGCAAAGCGACCCGCGGGGCAAGGCCGAGCTCGAAGCGTTCTTCGCGCGCTTCGGCGAGCCGCTGGACATCCATATCGGCGTGGTGGCGTTTAAACGCAAGGGCGGTCTCAAAACGCTCATCGTCATCCCCACCGCGCACCCAGGCCCGTTCGGCGTGCTCGGCGGCAGTAATTTCCCACAACAGCTCCATACCGCGCTCGCAGAGGATGCAGACCATATCGTCGTGCTCCACGGTGCCTGCACGCACGACGAGAACCCGATATCCTCGCGCGAGTGTCGCAAGCTGGGCCGCGCGATCAAAAGCCTCCTCCCGGACCTTCGGTACCACGAGACCGCGGGGCCGTTTAGGCGCATGCGAACCGACGACCGACCGGAAATGCTCTGTGCGCAACCGATCGGCGACAGCCTCCTCCTCGTCCACACCTCGGCGCCAGAACCCACCGACGATATCGATTACAGCGTCGGCTACGCACTGATGGCCATGGCCAAGAACGACGGGTGGGACGAGGTGCTGTTTGCCGACGCGCACAACTGTCTCCAACCGGGTACCGGCAATGTCTTCTTCGGCTCACCACGCGCGTCACAACTTTCCCGGCTCACCAAGAACGCCGCCGAAAAATTACGCGGCGCAGAACATTCCTCGGTCAAAATGGGGTATGCACACTATGATCGAGGAACGCCGGGAGCGGACATCGGCCCGCTGGGCATCCAAGTCATCGTGCTCGAGACATGTGAAGAACGAGTTGCCTATATCGTCATCGACGGGAACAATATCGTCAAAACGGTGCGCGAAACGATCGTCGAGGCCGCGCGGGAGCGGGTGGACGATGCAGAGGTCCTCACCAACGACAACCATGTGGTCAATACGACCATCGGCGGGTATAATCCCGTGGGCACGACGACACGGCCGCAGTGGCTGCAGGAGACGGTGGTGACGCTCATCGAACGCGCAGTGGCAAACCTCGAGCCGGTCACGATCGCCGCGGGCCATACCTACGCACATTCGGTCAAGGTCTTCGGCCCACAGACCCTCAGCCGGTTGAGCGCCACGATCAACGCCACGATCTCGATCATGGTGAAAACACTCATCGCGGTGAGCAGTATCGCGCTTCTCGGGGCCATCTCGTACTATCAGCTCCTCATCCTCTGGTTCTTCTGAGCACTACGCTCCCGCTCCCCGTATGGCAATGGGACAAAATGCGAGACGCCCCTCAACCGAAAACCGAACCCCGAAAACGAAAAACCTAAATTATAAATGAGTCGAACCCTATCAGCGTATATATCCCTCTCACACCTCGAATAAGAAGCACCCCTATCGATCGGCCAGTTGCCCATAAGCGGCCAACCTGCGCCCACAACATGGTGCGGAAAGACGCCAGTTCCTAACCACCCCCGCTCACCGCACCCCGCACCCCGCTCCCCGCTAACCGCTAACCGCTAACCGCTCCCCGCAAACCGCTCCCCGCTCCCCGCAAACCGCTCCC
>CAZSUE010000810.1:0-1806 GCA_964609045.1 uncultured archaeon
GCCTGCCCCTGATCCTCATGCACCCATTGGGCCATGAATACTCACCATGATTCTAAAAAACGGGGGCGTGGGGGTTATTCGATTCATTCGATGCCGCTCTCCCCCGTCACAAGCGGTCAAGCCCGTTCGTTGCGTTACAGCCGAGGCATACAACGCGCCACTCATGCTATGGCGCAGTGAGTGCAAGAGTCGAAAGCGTGTCTTCATCCTGCCCCTTGGGCCATAACTATGAAGCAGTGTTTTTTCCCGGTCTATACGCAGGTAGAAAAGAAAGTGAGAGGGACTCTAAAGCCCGTTCGTTCTTATGCATGTTTGCATTCATCTGCTCGTCAGTGTTGCAGTTATGTCGTAGCGGGGCTGAAGGCGGCAGATTTCCAATGGAAGAATGAAGCTATAGAATGGGCGGATAGGCAAACACAATTAGGTCGAAGTCGATATGGGTCGTTGAGGTTTGACGATGAGACCGACACCGCCCACCCCGCCCGAACAGTTTGCGGTCGGCGCCGCCGATCGATCGGAGGAACTCTACCAACGCGCCGACGCCATCGTCGCCGAAGCGGAGCGCTCCCCTCTCCAATACCTCGACCGTTGTGAGCGCTGGCCCGACCTCCTCGATCGCTTGGTCTCGACGGCAGAGCGGCTGGCAGAGGAATGTTTTTACGACGGCGCGCTCGGGCCCGGGACCGCCATGCTCGACCCTGCTCCGTATATCGAGCGTATCCGTACCGCATACGGGTTTGTGACGGCGACCATGCGGCTCCCTGCCGCGGTCCCGGCGCGCCTCCGCGCCGCCATCGCCGTTGCCCGTGCGGCCTCACTCGGCTACATCGTCGTCCGCGCGCCGAACCGCTTTGCCGAGGGTCGCGCGATCACAACCGCCGCCGCCGAACAGCTCCTCGCGCTCGTCGATGAAAAAGGGGCTGACCCCGAAACGCTCCATATCGAGCTGCTCGTCGACGATGCGCCGGACCGCGATAAATGGGTGGGGCATGCGCTGCCGCGATGTGACGCAGAGGGTTCAGTACTACGGGTGGACGGCCCGCCCGCATTCCACCGGTGCGTCGCGCGTGCGCTGGAGCATAATGTTGATTAAGGTCCAACGCGCCTCGGCATCCTCGAGGAGCCAGCGTGTCACACCTTCACCCCTCATTTCTTGCTTGTAGACGATCGATGGTGGCGTCAAACGGCACCATCGCACCCCGGTTCATTCAGTGATGATCTATGTCAGCCTCGAAGTCCGACCCAAATTCGAATTCGAATTCGAACTCCACTTCGCCATCGCAATCAGATCCGCTCCGGTACGATTTCCCGCCGTATCGGCCGCCGAACGAAGCCCAAGCCGCATTGATCCGGTTCACGCGCGGTTGCCCGTGGAATAAGTGCACGTTCTGTTCGATGTACAAGAGCACGATGTTCGAAACGAAGCCACTGGAGGAGGTACTCGACGAGGTCCGCTCGGCGCGCCGGATCTTCGGTGCGCGTCGCAGCGTCTTCATCGCCGATTCGGACAGCCTCGCATGGAACAATGCCCCCACGGCGCTGCGTGCAGTGCGCGAGCACTTCCCCGAGGCGGCGCGTATCGTTTCGTACGCCCGGGCGCGGACCCTCGCCGCGCTCGGCGACAAACGGCTCGAGGAGATCGCCGCGGCGGGGCTGACCCGGGTCCATATCGGACTGGAATCGGGCGACGCCCCGACGCTCGAAACGCTCTCCAAGGGCGCCACGCCCGAGACGATGGTCGCGGGCGGGTGCGCCGCGAAGCGCGCCGGGCTCGAGGTCTCGCTCTATGTCCTGATCGGCGCGGGC
>CAZSUE010000810.1:1816-2440 GCA_964609045.1 uncultured archaeon
GACGACCGCTGGCGCGAGCACGCGGACGGTACCGCAGCGGTGATCAACGCGATCGGGCCCGATTTCGTGCGACTGCGCACGCTCACGCTCCAGACGGGGACGCCGTTGCGGGAGCGCTACGAAGCGGGCACATTCCAGCCCGTCACCCCGGCCAACGCGCTGCGTGAGGTCGCACACCTGATCGAGCGCCTCACCGTCGATGACTGCGAACTCCTCTCCGATCATATGACCAACTACCTCTGGTCCGGTGGCCGCGTCATCTATAATGGCGTCAACGGGACGCTGCAGAATGACCGAAAGAGGATGCTCGAAGTGCTCGGTGAGGCGCTCGAGCGCGTCGAGCGCACGAGCGAAGTGCTGGACGCGAACACGCTCTATGAACGCGGCCAGATCCGGCATCTTTAACTTTAACTAACTAAGTGTCGTGGTCGACGATGTGCCCGTGCGCCGCATCTGGCCGCACCTATCGGCTTTTTGCATAATCGGTACCTTATGTAACAGCCGGATACCCTTCGCTCCGGTTCCTGCCAGCGCCGCACTGGCCGCACCTATCGGCCTTTTGCATAATCGACGCCTTATGTAACAGCCGGATACCCCCCCTCCAGGTTCCTGCCAGCGCCGCAC
>CAZSUE010000811.1:0-2427 GCA_964609045.1 uncultured archaeon
CGCTCGCGGTCAATGCGACGGTGACGAACCTCGGCAACGGCAACGACAGCTTCACCGTCAATCGTATCATCACCCGCGAGAACGACAGCGTGGCCGTCTCCGTGGCGACCATCCCCGTCACCGACCTCGCACCCAACGCAAGCCTCGACCTCAGCTTCGAGGGGTGGAATACGACCGCGGATGACGGCGTGAATTACACGGTGGAGGTCGTCATCGAGAACGTGGACGAGAACCAGCCGACGTCGAACGACCGGCTCTGGTTCCGTCTGCGCGTCGAGGACAGCTACGATCTCGCGCTCTCGTCGTTTTCCACCAATACCTCGCTTTCCGTCTATCCCTCTGGCACACCGATCGCGTTCTGGGCGCGCATCGAGAATACTGGCAACCACGAGGTCGCGTTCGATGCGCTCTTTCGTATCGAGAACGCGGGCTCGACCTATCGTTACGACGAGAACCGCACCGGGTTGGTGCTGGCGCCCGGCGCGAGCGTCATCCTCGAATGGAACTGGACCACACCGGAGATCGACGACGCGTTCGCTGCAAACCTCCATATTGCGGCGCCCGCCGACGAGGATCAGGAGAACAATATTGGGTGGATCAATATCACCGTCAACGATCTCGACGATGTCGCAATGGTCGGGTTCGACCACCCCGTCGACGGTGCCACGCATCCGAGGGGTACCTATCCGGTGAATGTCACAGTGGAGAACCGCGGCGAGGTGGAGGAACAGTTCGATGTGGGCATGGAGATCGACGCGCGCTCTGCGCCCAGCACCGTCTATTCCACCGACTTCGAGAGTGCGGGCGGCTGGTCGCATGCGGCGCTGGGCCAGCGCCTTGCGTGGTCGACGGACGAGGGCGTGAACGGGAGCGGTGTCAACGCGCTGGCCACCGGCGATATCGACGGCGACGGGCAGCAGGAGTTCATTGCGTGCAGCGACGACGGCTATGTCCATGTCTTCGAGCGCGTCGGCGACGATCGCTACGCTGAGACCTGGAGCTATTGTTTGGACGAGAGCGCTATCGACGACCCGACGACGGCGGTGATCGCCGACCTCGACGGCGATAGCTGGCACGAGATCGTTATCGGCGACGACACCGGCACGATCTCCGTTTTCGAGTACGACGGCACCGACAATTCCTACGGCTCCGCACCGGTCTGGACATCGGGCTCGATTGGGAGCGTCGTGGTTGATCTCGCCATCGCCGACCTCGACGCCGATTCCGATGCGGAGATCGTCGCCGCGGTCAATACCGACGGTTACTGGACTTCGACCTATGCGTTGATGGTGTTCGAGTATACGGGCGTGGATAACGATTACGGTACCGAACCGGTCTGGGTGCTCAATGTGAGCGCACGGCTCAACGCGCTCGCGGTGGGCATCTTCGATGACGCGGATACGGACCAGGTCCTCTATGGCACCGACGATGAGCTTGCGGTTGCGTCGTACAATACATCGCTGGGCGCGCTCGCGACGATCTGGAGCGAGCCGCGAGCGACGACCGCTGTGACAGTGACCGATATGGACCAAGATGAAAACATCGAGCTGGTGGCGGGCAATGAGGACGGCGCGCTGGCGCTGTACGAATACAACGCCACAGCGGATCGGTACGGTGAGGCGGGCGGTGCTCCCACCACCTCGCTCGCCGTTGCGGAGGGGTGGGAGTCGATTTGCGCATTGGCGGTGGGCGACCTCGACGGGGACGGTGCTCCGGTTCTCGTCGTGGGGACCGACGCAGGTCTGATCGCCTTTTACGAGCACGCGTTGATGCTCGATGAGGATGGCACGGGAGCGCTGCCGCTGGCGCCGACCTCTAGGCACTCGTTCCCGGCGGCCATCGGCGCGCTCGCCATCCCCGACTTGGACCTCGATAACGACGCGCTCGCCGAGCTCGTGGTCGCGCTGGGCTCTGCCAGCTCCTCCTCGGACCAGCTCATCGTCATCGAGCGGCGCGATCCGGGAGGCGACCACGACCTCTGGCACCGCGATGCGCCGGGTTATGAAAGTGCCACGGCGTGGTACTGTGCGGATGCGAGCGGCTCCTATCGTAACGATACGGATACGCGGCTCGTCTCCGAGCCGCTGGCGCTGCCTGCGGCGGACCTCGTCGAGGTCTCGTTCGCGTACCGTCTCGCAGTCGCGGACGATGCTGACGGCGGTGTGGTGGAACTCACGTCGGACGGCTCGATATGGTGGCCGTTGCACGAGCTTGCGCCGAGTGCGGAATGGACCACCATCACGCTCGATATCAGCGCGTATCGTAGTACGAGCGTGCAGCTCGGGTTCCGATTCTACAGTAACGCTTCGGGCGCCGCGGCGGGATTCGCGCTCGATGCGCTCCTCGTGGAGTACGCGAGCTGGCAGCATATCGCAACGCTCGCACCGGTGAACCTCACGCTGGCGCCGGGGGCGGCTGCGCGTGCGA
>CAZSUE010000812.1:0-2424 GCA_964609045.1 uncultured archaeon
GGTGCCGCCGTCACCGGCGAACCCCACAACATTGATGTCGTCGATGCCGCGCGCCTTGAGCGCCGCACTGATCCCCGAGACCGACGCACCGGTCACCTCGAAGGCGGTATTGAGCGCGGGGACGCGAAGACAGGAATGGGGGAATGTCCCGCCCATGATCGCCCAGCAGCATGCGGGGATCGAAACGATCGTTCGCTCACCGAGCGCTTTGAGCACATAGCGCATGGCGAGCGTGCCGCCGCAGCCGAGACAGCCCATATGGCCTGCGACCATGTATTCCTCTTCGGGTATCGTCAGCTTCGCCATGATCATACCTCCTTCGCCGTTTTATCGTCGCATTCGCCCATCTTCAGATTGATCCATTCGACCTCCTTGTCCAGTCCTTCGTCGAGGACCGTGGCGGCGTTCTCGAGGATATAGCGGATATCGGCGGGGGTCACATCGCGCCCGCCGAGACCGATGATATAATCCTTCGTCAGCGGTTTGGGCGAGACCGTGGAGTTATAGAGCGCGCCGTTGATCTCGGCATACCAGGGGCCGCCGTGACCGAAGGTATAGCCACGCTCGCAGATGGCGAGCATCTTCGCACCCTTGGCGATCTTGCGAAACTCGTTGGCGGGGAACGGCCGAACCACACGCAATCGCGCAAGACCCACCTTTTGGCCTTCATCGCGCAGCGCATCCACTGCCTCGCGCGCCGTGGACGCGATGGTGCCGGCCGCAACGAGCACGATCTCCGCATCATCACAGCGGTACCGATCGATGAGGCCGCCATAGCTGCGCCCGAACTGCTTTTCGAACTCGCGATCCACTTCGACGATGCGCTTGGCCGCGCGCTCGAACGCGTTCTTCATCTGGTAGCGCCACTCCATGTAGAACTGGTGCGGCATACTGAGGGATCCGAAGAGATGCGGATCGTCGGGGTCGAGCTTATATTTCGGCTCGAAGCGCGGGAGGAACGCGTCCACCTCCTCTTGTGTGGGAATATCCACCGTCTCGGAGGTGTGCGAAAGATAGAACGCATCCAGCGAGAGCATCGCAGGCAGCATGACCTCCTCGCTCTCGGCCACCTTATACGCCTGGATCACCGTGTCCAGCACCTCCTGGTTCGACTCGCAATAGAACTGTATCCAGCCGGTATCGCGCTGGGCGATGGTATCGGTGTGATCGGCCCAGACGCTCCATGGCGGTGCCATGGCACGATTGACATTGGTCATGACGATGGGGAGCCGCGCACCGGACGCCCAGATGAGAAGCTCGTGCATCAATGCGAGCCCGTGGGCAGAGGTGGCGGTAAAGGCGCGTGCACCGGTCTGCTCGGCGGTGATACAGGCCGCCATGGCGCTGTGCTCCGATTCCACCGGGATGTACTGTGCTTCCATTTCGCCGTTGGCGACGAACTCGGCGATCTTCTCCACCACCGTGGTCTGGGGCGTGATGGGATATGCCGCGACGACCTCGCTTCGCGCCAGCTTCGCACCGTAGGATGAACAATAATTACCGGTCAACACAGCCTTCAATCCACCACCTCCAGCTCCATCTCGATACAATTCTTGGGACACTCCTCGGCGCAGATGCCACAGCCCTTACAATGCCCGAGATCGACCACTGGGTACCCTGTCTCCTCATCGATGGAGATGCAGGGCTCCGGACAGAACTTCCAGCAGATATAGCATTTGATACATTCCTCGCGGTCGACCACCGGTCGGAAGGTCTTCCATGCACCCGTATCGTTGACGATGGTCGTCTGCCAGGTCATGGGCGTCTCTGGTAGGTCACAAACTCCGCTGAATCGTACTTCTTCACTTTCACTTTTCTCCGCCACTTTTACCCCTCCGTGATCACTTGTTCATAGGCCTCACGTGACGCCTCCGCATTCTTCTCTGGTTTCGCGGGCGCGTTCTCCAACACCGCTTCCTCCACCGCCTCGATGGAGACGACGCCGGTGGCCTTGGCGAACGCACCGAGGATCGCGGTGTTCACGATCGGTGCATTGCGGCTCCCGAGCCCCTTGTCGATGGCGATGGAGCGTGCATCCACCGTGGCAACCGTTGCATCGAACTTCGATTCGAAATACGAGGGCGGATGGTCGTCGTTGATGATGATGATCCCGCCATCCTTCAGCCCGTGAGAGACATCGATAGATTGCACCAGCGAGGAGTCGAGGACGACGATGTAGTCGGGTTCGTAGATCTGGGATTTATTACGGATCGGGCGGTCGTCGATCTTGGTGAACGCTGTGACCGGCGCACCACGGCGTTCGACGCCGAAATATGGGAACGCCTGGACATCGTTACCTTCTTTGAATGCCGCTGCGGCGAGTATCTTCGACGCCACAACAGAACCCTGGCCGCCCCTGCCATGAAACCGTACTTCAATCATTCTTTCACCTATATGTCATATGGGTCAAGTGTCAAGTGTCAA
>CAZSUE010000813.1:0-2418 GCA_964609045.1 uncultured archaeon
TGCTTCCACCCGTACCTTCGCAGTATGATGCTCGCCCTCGTTTTGGTCGTTCTCCGCCGGATCTACGAGCGTCAGCGGGTTCGGACCGAGTCGTTTCAATAATGTCGTGAATTCCGTGATCGTGTCGGCGAATTTCTGCCCCTCGCTGGCGCTGATCCATTCGAGCCGTATCCTTCGCGGATCGAAGCCGACCATCCGCGCCACCTTCCGCACCATCTTCACGCGCGGCTCCGCGCGTTCGTTGCCGGAGATATAGTGACAGTCACCGATATGGCACCCCGCCACGAGGACACCGTCCACACCCCGCTCGAGGGCGCGGAGGATAAAGTTCGGCTCGAGCCGACCCGTACACATGATCCGTATGATACGCACATTCGACGGGTACTGGAACCGTGAGACGCCAGCGAGGTCTGCACCGGCATAGGAGCACCAGTTACAGCAGAAGGCCACGATCACCGGTTCGTAGTCATATTCTTGATCCCCGTCCGGCTCCGCGAGGCCGTTCATAACGCTCCCTCCTCCATCGTCGTCGCGCTCGAGGCGAAATGCGGTTGGTGATCGTGGACTGCATCCTCCGTGGGCGCATCGCTCCGTTGCGCTCGCTTTCTCCCGCCCTGCGGCGTCGCGAGGATCAATCTGAGCTTCTTCCGGAGGATCTCCTTCTCTGCGCGTTTCCGACGATGACGATAGGCGATCCCGATCATTTTGCCACCACCCGGTCCCGTTTGGGTAGTTCTTCGAGTAATGCGTCGACCATCGACATGATCTGCCTTTTATAAAAATGCCTGCTTTCGATCGCGTTGTTACAGCATGCGGCCACACATGCACCGCACCCCTTACAGAGCGCCTCGTTGATCTCGCAGACGAGCCGGCCGTCGCGTTGCTGAAGACTCGGCGCACCGTACTCGCACGCCTCCACACAGCGTCCACAGCCGCGACATAGTTCGGCATCCACCACCGATACGATAGGTTCCACTGCGAGCTTGCCCTTCATCATCGGGTACGACGCCTTGACCGCCGCGCCGCTCCCTTGCGCCAGCGCTTCTGCGATCACCTGCGGGTTCTGGAGGCACCCCGCGATATAGATGCCGTCGGTATTCGTTTCCAGCGGCGCGAGCTTCACATGCCGCTCGAGACAGAACCCCGACCCGCACTGCGGCACTTTCAGTTTCTGTAACAGCTCCGGCGTATCTGGATAGCGCGCGGTCATCCCCAGCGCGAGCACGAGCTTGTCCACTTCGAACTGCAGCGTCTCATGCGACAGTTCGTCGTACACCGTGATGCGTGCGCGGCCGCCGAGGTCTTCCACTTGAGGCTTGCGATCGAAATCGTAGCGCATGAAGGTCACACCCAGCTCACCGGCGCGACGATACATCTCCTCCGCGTTCTTGCTATAGGTACGGATATCGCGGTAGATGATGGTGACATCGATCCCTTCTTTCCTCAGCTGGATCGCCTGACGCATCGTCGTCTGGCAACAGTACCGCGAGCAATCGCCGATACCCTCGCCGCCGGTGCGTTGGTCCAATGTGGGACAGAGCGGGTCGCGCGAACCGACGCAGAGGATGAACGCCATACTCTTCGGTTTCTCGCCGTCGATGACGACCTCGCCGCCCGTGGGGCCGTTGGGATGCAGGAGCCGCTCGAGACCGACATTGGAGATCACCGTGGGTTTATCCACCTCTTCGAGCGAATCGTGGTAGCAATACTCGCCCTCGGGATTGTACATATCCGCGCCGATAGCGAGCACCACCGTCCCAATATTGATCTCCACCGTACGATCCGGTCGGCGCATCCGGTCCAATGTGATGGCGCCCGGTTCGCATACCTCGATACATTTGCCGCATTCGGTACAATCATCGGGATCGATGTAGTACGCCTCGGGCCAGCTATTGGGGTTGCAATAGACCGCCTTGCGTTTCGACCACCGCCGGTCGAACTCGTAATCGACCTCCACGGGGCAGACCTCGCTGCATTTGCCGCAGCCAGTACAGGCCTCCGCATCCACCCCGCGCCGGTGCTGCGTGACGGTCACATCGAAGTTGCCGACGAACCCCTCGAAAGCGGTGACCTCGGAGCAGAGGTAAACATCGATATCGCGGCGGTTGATCGCGTCGTACATCATATTGAGGACGGTGGACGATTTGAAGTTCTCCGGAAAGATCTCGCCGAGCTGTGCGACGCGCCCGCCGAGGAAACCGGTCTTCTCCACGAGCGAGATCTTGTAGCCCATATTGGAGAGATCGATGGCCGAGCGCATCCCGGCAATCCCGCCACCGATGACGAGTGCGTGTTTCTCGATATCGATCTCCACCGGCTCCAGCGGCTCGAGTTCGGCAGCGCGCGCCACGCCCATCCGGACGAGGGCCTTCGCCTTCTTCGTCGCGCCTTCGGGGTCGTGCATATCGACCCATGAAC
>CAZSUE010000814.1:0-2415 GCA_964609045.1 uncultured archaeon
TGTCGCCAGATCCCCCGTTCCCCCGTTCCCTCGTTCCCTCCTTCCCATGTTTTTCATACCAATCCGATCCGTCATTCGAGACCGACCGCCAACCCATTTCGTATTCGCTGCTGGAGTTTCTAGTACTTGCTCTTTTTGGGCAAAAGGTAAATATAGGCTCGACCACGCCCGCGTTCTCGATCGACCGAATTCTGATCATTTCATTCCGTTCTTCGGTATCTTTCTCGCCCCACCCCACCCCAACAAACTTCACTTTCGGAGGGTCGCACCACAGGCCCGACATTGAAAGTCGCCCGATTGCGCAGGTGTGTTGCACACCGGGCATCGGCGCACCGCTCCCCCGCGAGGAGCCGCACTCTCGGACCCTGCGATCGGGCTGCCGATCAGCCGCGGCCCCGCCTCCTCATCGCGCTCGAACCGAAACTCCCAGAGCCGTCCGTACGGTTTCAGCATTTCATGGAGCTCCGGCGGGAAGGTGAGCGTCCCCCGTGGGTTGACCACCACCCGCCGCGAGGCGACGAGCGACTCGAGGTCGAGGTCCGTCCCGTGCTCGCCGATGATCACCCCGTCGCGTAGTTCGAGGGAGCGGTCGGTGAACGAGGCCACATGCTTCGAATGCGTCACGATGAGGCAGGCGATATTCAGCCGCTGGCGCAGCTCGATCATGACCGCCATCACATGCTCGGCGTTCTCGTAATCCAGGTTGCCGGTGGGCTCGTCGGCCAATATGATCTCCGGCTCGTTCGCCAGCGCACGCGCGATGGCCACCCGTTGGCGTTCACCGCCGGAGAGGTGCGTGGGCAGCGCGTGCATGCGCGGCGCGATACCGAGCAGCTCCATCAATTCTTCCGCACGACGCTTCGCCTCGCGCTTCGGTCGCCCGGCAAACCGCATGGTCTGGACCACATTCTGGTACGCGGAGATCATCGGGAAGAGGTTCCCCTCCTGAAAGACATACCCTACGGTGCTGCGTCGAAACGGTACCAGCGCCTCTTCGGACAGCTTCGTGATATCTTCGCCATGATAATAGATATGCCCCGCAGAGGGCGCCTGGAGCCCGCCGAGGATACGCATCAGCGACGACTTGCCCGACCCGGAAGGTCCGACGATCGATACGAACTCGCCAGCATCGATGGAAAGGTCCACCCCGCTGAGCGCCACGACATTGGCACTCCCTTCCTTCCCCTCGTAGATGCTATAGACCCCTGCGGCGCGGAGGAGGGTATCGGCCGCCCCTTCGGTCGTAGCGCCCACCACTTTCGTTTCGGCCGTTGACCGTTTTGTCCCGTCGTTCGCTGTCGCTTGCATGTTATAACACCCGCGTTGCGATGGCGAGGTCCTGCCGCGCCGCACGCCGCGCGCTCAATGCCACGGCACCGATCATCCCGGCAAGCGTGAGGCCGCCGATAACGAGGAGGGCCCACCAGGGAACGAACACGACCCGTGCGAGGTCGCCGCGGCCGAGGATGAACCCCATGAAATCGAAGAGGTCGTTCATCATATAGGTCACCCCGAGCCCGATGAGCACCCCCCAACTGACACAGACGAGCATGAGGAGCGCGTGTTCGCCGATGGCGGTCTTATAGATCTGCCCCCTCGACGCGCCGATGGTGCGGAGCACGGCGTATTCGCGGTTCCTGCGTTTGATGATGATGGCGGAGAACGCGAACGCGCCGATGAGCGATGCGGTCAATGCGATTACGAACATCATGGTGAGGAGCCCCGGGATGCCATAGTTCGTCCGGCTGCCGATATTGTTCATACTGGCATCGAGATCGTAGACATTCGTCACGCCCTCGATCTGGTCCAACGCTTTACGCACTTCACCGGGACGGCCGCCCTGCTTTCTGCTCACGAGATAGGTGAGCGCGTCGGGTTCGCGATCGAGATCGAAATCAGAGTCGGTGTCGGTGTCGGTGTCGATGGTGAAGTTCGCGATCATCGCCTCGAGCCGGTGCACGGTCTCGAAGCTGCAGAGCATCGCATCGCTGGTGATCCTCCCGGGGGCATGATCGAAGATACCCAGCACCCGCACCTCGAGAAAGCCCACCGTACTCGTGCCGCTGGCAATATCGATCACCGGCACCTTCACACTCGGTCGATCGCCGGGATGGCTGCCCACCTCGTCGGCGAGGTCCTTCCCGAGGAACACGCCCGGGACCGCGTCGGCACGGGTCTCGTCCAGTCTCTCCAGCGCCTCGGTCGGTGAAAGATCGACGAAAGTATCGTCGTGCCAGATCGCAAGCTCCGCACGCTGCGGGTCGATACCGTAGATCGCAAACGGCGTGCTGAGGATGTACCCACCCAACATGGGCAGCGGCATCACCGCCTCCACATCAGCGATCGCCGCCAGCTCATCGGTGTGGTTCGCCGGCATCGAGAACTCCACCCGGTAGTCCGCACCGATCTCGTACT
>CAZSUE010000815.1:0-2414 GCA_964609045.1 uncultured archaeon
CCCTTTGAATGGTACGAGCCCACTACTCCTATCTATCTCCTATCTATCTCCTATCCACCACTATGGTACCTCTGGTCTAGTCCTTCTGGGAGCGGATAGCTAAGCAAGCAGTATTGCTTAAGCGCGCACCGTTCGCGCGGTCAAGAACGATACCCTAATTTCTCATAACAGCGGGATGGGGCGCAGCGCGCCACACAGCATGGCGCCGGATGTATGCATCGAAAGCTTGCGATCCATCCGGTGGTTGTGCACGGTTGTTCCCATTCTCCGGAAAAGCTTATAAGTGACCTCGTGATTGTGCCTCGTACCATTTGATGGTCTTAAGAGGTGTAGATAATGGCAGTTAAGGCAGACAAGACACTGGATTGCAAAGGGCTCTCGTGCCCGATGCCGATCATGAAGCTGGCAATGACGATGAAGAAAATGAAGAAAGGCCAAGTCTTAGAGCTGATCGGGACCGATCCCGGTTCGAAAAAAGATGTGCCGGGGTGGTGTAAGAAGACGAAGAACGAGTTCATCGAAATGGTCGAAAAGGATGGCGTGAACTATTTCTACATCCGGAAAAAGAAGTGAGCACCGATCGAGTGGTCATCCGCTGCGGTGAGGGCTGAGGCTCATTATCCCGTGTGACATAGGACCATCTCGTCATTTTTTTACCAGCGTTAACCGGGTGCCGGTCTAAGTATCCAGGAGGTCGGATACAATTACGAATGAAACATATGAAGAAGATGAACTGGAAGCGGTCCCGGAGGGTTCGGATGCATCGCGTGAGGCATCCTCCCCGGACGCTTCAACCGCCGAACCTGTTCACGTTCCTGATCGTGTCGATGAGGGAGAAGAGGAGGAGGAGTACGATGAGGACGAAGAGGAAGAAGAAGACGAGCCGGGCATATTCCAAGAGCTCTATGACACGATCTTTTCCGAGTCATGGGAGATGTGGCTGGGGAGCATCATATTGGCGACGCTGAGCATTGTCCTGTTCGTTATCGCCACTCCGTGGGGCTCGAGCGGCGGGCTCGTGAACTGGGGCGACAATCTCTTTGGTGTAATGGGCATGAACCTCCCCGCCTCTCAACCGGGGGGTATCGTCGAACTACGCTTACATAATTACGGGATGTTATCACTCTTAATGCTCATGGGCGCGCTCGCCAGTGCGCTTCTGGGTAAAGAATTTGCCGTCCGTGTCTCGTGCGGCGGCGAGATGTTCAAAGGGCTGGCCGGTGGGCTCCTCATGGGGGTCGGGTGTGTGCTCGGGATGGGGTGCACGGTCGGTAATTTCTTCAGCGGCTTCGCGGCGCTTTCGGGTGCTGCATTGGTCTTCGTCGGTGGACTTATCATCGGCGTGTTCGGTGCGGTGAAGTATTTGATCTGGGAGATGATGAACCATCCGGAGATCAGTGGCGGTAAATCCTGGACATTCTTGGCGGCAAAAACAGACGGACGCTCGCTGCAGCCGCTGGCGGGGGTCATCGTCATCATCATTGCGATCGGGATCACTTTTTTCTACGATTTCACCGTCGAGAAGGTCATCATCGGGTTCATATTGATCGGGCTGCTCATCGGCATCATCCTCCAGCGCTCGCGCTGGTGTATCGTTCGCGCGCTGCGCGAGCATTTCATGACCGGTGACGCCGATCCCGCCGTCGCGATCATCGCGGGGATCTTCGTCGGGCTGATCGGGTTCACCGCGATCAAGGTGATGGGCGTGCGAAGTGAGCTGACCATGGTTGCGGGCAGTTTTTGGGTGCCCGCGCTCGTTGGCGGCGTCATTTTCGGGTTCGGGATGACGATCGCCGGCGGCTGCACCGTCGGGTCGACCTGGCGTGCGGGCGAGGGGCATACGAAGCTCTGGCTCTCGCTCGTTGGGATCGTCATCGCCGGGTCGCTCACCGCGGAGTTCATCAAACCCGCGTTCTACGATATGTTGCCGGATGTACTGAAACAGCAGGTCTACCTCCCGAACAATTTCACCCACATCGGTGCCTTTATCATCATGGTACTGATATTGCTGCTCTGGTACGTCTTTGCGAAATGGAACGAGCGGACGGGAAAGTTCACGGCCATGTAAGTATGTGGAGGTTATAGTGTGACGATAAAAGAAGATAAAATGTTAGTGGTCGTCTGCGTTGTGCTCCTCATCCTATCCGCCGGCGTCTTTGCGTTTTTGAAAAGTGGAGAAGAGGAGGCGAAAGAGGAAACAACGGCCCCCGCCGCGGTTTTAGATGCAACACGGGCGTCCATGGGGTCGGGGAAATCGACGATGATCACCGCGCAAGCGCTCTATGCCAATTTGAACGATGGGTTCAGTGGCAACGACCCGTTCATCCTTTCCGTACGGACTGCGGAGCAGTACGCAACGGGGCACATCCCCGGCGCGGTCAATATTCCGTGGCGCAGCGTGTTCACCGAGGAAA
>CAZSUE010000816.1:0-2408 GCA_964609045.1 uncultured archaeon
ACGGGCTCGGCAATAGCTTGACCGGCCCCTACCGGTTCGGGAAGGACCCGGTGCTCAAACGCTACATCCAGCTCATGTACGAACACGAGGTCGGGGGGCGAAGCCTCGACATGGTCCAGGATTCGGAAATGGAACGCCTCGGGGGCCAGCTGCAAGATCTCAAGCGGATGCTCGGCTACCTTCTCGAATCGCATGTGAAATATCTCATGCTCCTCTGGGACGGGCGAGAGGTGAGTGGCGTATTCGGGTCCAACGAGGAGGTAATGCTGTCTGCGTTCACCAATGTCTATGGTACGATGGTGAAGACTAAGGCCGACCGCGCCTACCAGATCGACGTCTACGCGTTCGCTCTCGTGAACGGCCGCCCTTCCGCATGGGCGGCCGAGTGCCGCTATCGGAAACGCAAGGCCGCGCGGAAGGATGTGGAAAAGTTCACAGCCGCTTTGGACGCGCTGAAGGAGGACCGCACCCTCGCTTCGATCCAAGGCTGGTTCATCAGCATCGAGGGGTTCACAGAGGAGGCGCTCGAAGCACTCGAGGAACGCGGCATCTATTACTCGGGAAAGGACGAGCTGAACACACTGCTCCAAGCGTTCGGGCTGCGAAAGATCGCAATATGATATCATTGGGCCGTTTCAGTTTGAACAGATGAGCGACGGTCGGAGCGAACGCCGGCGAGAGAGCGGGCGCTCCATTATGTTGGACAAATCCTACAGTTTCGTATGATTCGGTCCCCGCACCGCACCGCACCGCATTGTACCAGCATACCGATCGCGCCGAACCGCGGCATCCATATTCAAATACGAGTTCCCCTATATTGCAGCCGGTTCGACCATGACCATGGCCCAGGACGACCCCGCCACAGGAACAGACACCGTCGACGCCGACAGGACCACTTCGGAGAACTGCCCTTCGAACGACCCTTCGAACGATTCGAAAGGCTCACTCACCCAGCAATGGCTCGATCGGGTCCAGAGCGAATGGGCACAGGTCAGCGAGAAAGGGACCAAGACCGTGATCCTCCATCTTTTCATCCCGCTCGGCATCCTTTTTCTCGGCATCGGCACGATCTGGGCCCTTGCCCACGAGATCGGTCTCCGGCTCCTCGCCCTTTTCGGGCTCTATTTCTTCACCCCCCTCGGGATGGAGATCGGCGTGCCGGTGGCGATCTGGCCCATCGGTGAGACCTTCCACGGATTTGCCGGGCTCGGGCTCGATCCCGTCGTCGCGGTGGGGTTCATGCTCTGGGTCGATATCATGGCCGCGATGCTCCTCACATGGAACTTCTGGTTCTTCCGGATCCTTCCCTTTTTTGGACGCATCCTCATATGGACCGAGAAAATGGGCCAGAACGCGATCGAGAAATATCCATGGATCGGGAAACTACGCCTCGTCGGGCTCGTCCTCTTCGTCATGATCCCGCTCTACGGCTCCGGGTCGATCCTCGGGACCGTGGTGGGAAAGGCGCTGGGGACGGTGAATTGGAAGATCTGGATGGCGGTGGTGTTCGGATCGGGGACGCGACTATCGCTCCTCGCCCTCGGCTATGTCTGGCTCTTCAATATCATCCCACCGCACCAGCTCTGGATCATCGTCGTCGTCATCATCGTGAGCGTTGTCACCGCCTATCTCACGCCCAAGATCGTCCGGAGTGTGAGGAGAGAGGACCGACCCCTCCCGCAGCAAGATGAGGGCTGAACCTCCATAGTGAGCCGACGGGGGCGGTTCGTTCCGTCTCGAACAGACTTCAACGCGACGTGCGGAAAATGCAGATCTGGTGAGAGGGCCAGGAACCAGGACAAAGAACCCAGCACAAAGAATCCAATATCAAGAACCGAGGCATGTTCGAGTATGTGGACCATCATCAGCGTAGGCAAACCTGACCGCAGCGTCAGGGGCGCCATCGACCGCTACCTCCAGCGTATCACACGGCTCACGCGCTGCGAGCATATCGTCGTCCCGAAAGCGAAGCACCGCGAACCGGAACGGGTCATGGAGAGGGAGGCCGACGCCACATTGCGCGCGCTCCCGCGCGGGGAGATCATCGTCTGCGACCAAGCGGGCGAGCAGTTCACCTCTGAGGCGTTCGCGGCGTTCCTCAAACAGCGCCAGTTCGACCCCCTAACCGTTCTCATCGGCGGCGCGTTCGGGCTCCACCAGCGCGTCCTCGACCGTGCGGACCGCGCGCTCTCACTATCGACCTTCACGCTCCAACACGACCTCGCGCTCCTCCTCCTCATGGAGCAACTCTACCGCGCGCTCACCATCAACCGCGGCCTGCCCTATCATAAATGAATAACAATGAACGAGGTGCGTTTTGGGTCGAGCCAGCAACAACACAGCCCCACCCTACCGCACTCATTTCTCCGCGGGTTCCGATCGGGTCCTCCCGATCAGTCGCCGCCCTC
>CAZSUE010000817.1:0-2403 GCA_964609045.1 uncultured archaeon
TTTCTATTTTTCTCGTCCACTAATATATAGGCTTTGGACATCTCACAATTTGAATTGCTCTTTGCCATTTGCTTCTTTCTGTTCCCGGTTTCTAATATTTGGACTTCGCCGTTTTTTCCGGTCTTCGACCACCGTGTACGACGATCTATCGTCTCATTTTCATTGCGATGCGTCGTCAGCCATTTCTTGCGCCATCATGAGCGGTCTGTGTTCTCTCTGCGTTTCGTTCACCGTTCGTTTATTCGGTCTCGAGGGTTCGGTCCGCTTCGCGTACGGTGTCGCGTTGAGTTATGTGGCGCTTGCCGCGGATGGCGAGCCTTTCGGTCTCATCGGCGTCGGTCTCGAGCTCGACTTCGACCTCGAGCATGTTTTCGATCTTGTCCCGCAACCGCTCGTGGAGCGTCTGCGGTCCCACTGTGAACGCCTCACCAGGCGCGCCGCGATTGTGGCATTTGGGGCATATGAGATCGGGCATTGTTAGATTTTGCGATGTGGATATGGCCACTTGCGCACGCAGTCGTGCACGGCACTGCTGGCAGACCACAAAGGTACGAACATATTTCATGTTATCGCCGCATGCATAAAGTGTATTCGTTGGTTGCTGCGTTAGATAATATAGGAATGGTTGAGGAGCGCCTCGCGCACCCCGTCGAACCCGTAGCGGTCGTAGAGGCTGAGGAAGCGGCGGAAGAAGCCGCGATATTCCGGGCTCTCCATCTTTTCGAACCCCTCCCGTGCGATCCCGTGGCGCTTGGCGAAGCGGTACGCGAAAAGCTCGGCGAACCCCTCGTGGAACGGGCACGGCATCGTTTCGCACCGCTTCGATGCCTCGAGCATATTCTGGTAGCAGTAGATGTGCGCGTACTCATGGGCGCAGACCGTATCGAAATACGGCCGGGTCGTCATCACGACCTCTACCTGCTGCATGCCGGTGGTGTCAATAGACGCCATGCCACCAAGCGCGACCATTCCGGGCGGTGTCAGCCGCATGGGGACCGGTTCCAGCGGTTCGAGCCCCATTTTGCGGAGCAGGGGCAGGACCGTCCCCTCGATGACGGTGGCAGCGTCGTCTGCAGTTACGACGAACCGCTCCCGGCAGGTGGGGCAGAGCCCGAACTCGGTACTGTCGTCGATGGTGGAGGACGCGCCCTCCGGCGGTTTACCCACCGGCAACGAGCAGACGGCGCAGGGCAATGTATCCACACAGCTCATGCAGTAGTAGAAGGTGTAGGTGTTGAGCGTATAGTACATATAGCCCTCGCCTTCGAGCGGTGCGTCACATACGCGGCACCGCTTTTCGACCTCGTCGGCGCATTGGTGATGAAAATCTGCGAAGAACGCATAGATCGGTTCGCCGCAGACGGTACAGCGTGGGAACTGTGGCGGTGTCGTGGACGCAGCGTGGGTCTGGGCTCCGTCGGCCGCATTCTCGCGTTCATTGGTATCAAACCGCACCGACACATCTTGCGGGCCGGGTTCGGGGTTGGGTTCGAGCGGTGTTGCATGTTCGGTTTGGCTCTTGGTCCCTGGCTCGCTGTGGGCGCGGTCTGGGTGCGGTGTTGTTGGAGTAGCGGCGGATGCCTCATCGCCGGGTTCGAGCGTCGTCTCCGGTAACGGTTGGTCCGCGTCGGTCTCAGCCTGCAGCTCTCGCCGCAATTTTCCGATCGTTTCGTTCATGGTGTCGTCGGCGGTATCGGCTGCCGATGCCAATGTGCCGCTGTACTTAGTTAGGGTACGCTCCTCTTCGGTAAGCGCGCGCTGCAGTTCATCGAGCCCGCCGAGGAGTTCGTCGGCGGGGGTGGCCGCAGACTCAGCGCGCGCGCGATCCCAGAACCGCCATTTCGCCCCGTCACTCTTGCGCGTTGAGAGGGCGTGGAGCGATCGGAGCTCTTCGGAGATATCAACCAGTTCCGATACGGCGGTTTGCGTTTCGATGGCGTCGATCATCGCATCGGTGAGATCGAGGAGCTCGCCCACCCGGGCGTGCTGGGCATTCAATTGCGCGTAGCGTCTCGAGGCGCGGTCGAAGGTGCGCTCGTCGCCGTGGTCGAGCGCCCGGCTGGCGTCGTGCTTCGCAGCCTTGAGCTTCTGGGCCAGCATGTCCCGTTTGCGTTTCAAGCTGGTGCGTCGCAGCCCGAGCCTGGTCCTGATCAGCGCGGGGGTTGGCATGGCGTGCGTCGTATCGGCGGTGGTGCATAAAAAGGCTATGTCGGCTATAGTTCTTCTCACGCGGAGAATTCCGGAGAATTCCGGAGGATGCGCGGAGGATGCGCGGAGGAAAAGGCAGCCGCCACCTCGTTTTTAGTATTCTCGTAAGTGTGTTCCGATCGCGCGGTGCAATCGTGGCGGCGCGGGTGGTGGTACTTAGCTTTTGTGGCGAAAGTTTGTATAGTAGGACTACTG
>CAZSUE010000818.1:0-2399 GCA_964609045.1 uncultured archaeon
ACCGAGCTGACCGATCCGCAAGGCACCATATTGATGCTGACCGCCGACGCGCTCCCCATCGATATCGAGCGGCATCGGCTCACGCGGTTCGGGAGAACGGGGCAGCGCTACCTGGGCACGAGCACACTGACGCAGTACCGGATCAGCGCAGGACCGACCGCCGTGAATGTTTCGCGGGAAAGTGGTGCGACGGAGGCGGCGACGATCTGGCATCTCGCGCTGGGGCCGCTCGATGTCGATGACTGGCTTGGGCTCCACGACCGGATCGCTCCACGGTACGGCGAAGATGCACTCCCCGATCGAACCGCGGCCCAACTCTGGCAACCGTTGGGTGGCGCGCCGCTCGCGCTCCTTCTCGTCGAAGCGTTGGCCAACCATACCGACTGGATGGAGATAACGGAAGCGATCCAGCAGGGGCGCGAAGACCGTGCGAAACAGAAAATGAAGGTATCGACAGGGGACGATGCAGCCGATACGGTCCGGGATGCCATTCGATCGCTGGTAAGACGTCATATCCTATCGCTCCCGCCGCCCAGTCGCGAGCTGTTCCACGCGCTCTCCGTGCTCGACGGTCCGTTTGGCACGCTGGCGGCGCGCGCCGTTGCGCGCTGTGACGATCGTGACTGCAACCGGCTCTCTGCACGGCTCGAGGCGCTGGTTTGCCGCTCGCTCCTCGCCCGGGCCGAAGATGAGACGCCTGAGACGATGTATCACATCCATCCACTGATACGCGCCGCGGCGGCGCTCCCACGGTCGAAGCGCGAGACCTATCACGAACGCGCCGGCGAGTATTATGCCGGGACCATCGACACCGGCACCGGTGAGCCGAGACCGATATGGGAGGCGTACGACCACTATAAGCGCGCGGGCGCGCTCGAGAGCGCCTATCTCACCGTCATCGATACCTCGGAACTATTGATCGCAAGCGGCTTCGCTATCGCTCTCAAACGCGCCTATCGCCGCGCGAAACAGTTCTTCGCGCACCACGAGGAACCGTTCTGGTACGCGCGTGCGGCGCATGAACTGGGGCGGGTCTATCTTCATAGCGGGGAACCCGATCGTGCGAAGGCCGAATTCGAACGCGCCTATGAGCGCTACGAAACATTGCACAGCCATCGGTTCGTCGCGTCGGTCTCCATCGATATTGGAACGGTCCATCGGCAAATGGAGCGCGCGGATGCAGCGTTGGCAGCGCTCCGTACCGCCATCGAGAAGTACCGGCTCATGGAGGACCGCGCCTCGCTGGCCGATGCGCTCCTCGCCTTTGCTGACGCAGCGGTGGCGGGGGGGACCGCCGCATCGCATCGCGCTATCGACCCGCTCCTCGAAGCGATCGCCATCAAAGCGGAAGGCGGCGACGAAGAGACGGTGGTCGACACGCTCATCCAACTGGGCGATGTGTATCGCGCGGACGGCGATCGGTCCAGCGCCATCGGCGCCTATCGCGACGCGATACGGGTGGCCAACCCCGCCGGTCACGATGTGGATCGTAAGGAGTGGCCGTTCCTCCGCGCGGCGGCGGCATACGAGAAGCTCGGGGCGCTCTATGGTGCCATCGGCGACGAAGGATCGAAACTCGCAGCGCTGACGACGGCGATCGACCACTATACGACGCTGGGCGATCGTGACGCGATCCTCCGCATTCAAGAGCGCTATGGTTGAAGATGCGAGGCCGCATCAGTCGGCACAATCCCCAACCCCCATGAGCACGCCGGTGGCAACCGTACCGACGGACGAACGCTGCGGAATCTTCCGCGAACGCCAGCGAGTGGAACGAGTTCGCACCACGAACACGGCCACCCTATATGGCGATCACCCAGACGCGCCGGCGGCGGGTCGGCCGCTCAACGGAACAAAACGGCGCCACCCGCACTCGAGCGCTCTAATATGAGGGCATCCAGATACACTGGCCCCGCGCCCGATCGCTATTGTTGGGTTTTGATCCACTTCGAGGCTGACCGACAAGCCATTTCGTATTGGGTCCCCGAAGCGTTCGAACTTGACCTTTTCGGATTAAGCAGAAATGGTCCCTGCGGGCTGCATTTCTGCAAACATGGCCAAAGGGAGTACCCTTTGCCAATATTCAGTAGAGACGGTTCCTTCGGACTGCGTCTCTACGAACACCGCGAAAATGAATACATTTTCCCGGAATTCAGCAGAAACGGTCTCTTCGAGTACGCCATAGTGCCTCCGGCACTGTCAGTCCACGGAAACACCTGCGGTGATTTCCGTGCTGCGTTTATGCGAACATGGCCAAAGGGTGTACCCTTTGCCAATATACAACAGAAACGGTCTCTTCGCGTACGCCACGTTTCGCGGTGCGAAACGGCAAGCCACTGAAACACCTGCGGTGATTTCCGTGCTGCGGTTTTCTGCGAACAGTGCAAAATTTCGACCCC
>CAZSUE010000819.1:0-2394 GCA_964609045.1 uncultured archaeon
ACCGCTCCCCGCCCACCGCACCCCGCACCCCGCAAACCGCACCCCGCTCACCGCTCACCGCACACCGCACCCCGCTCACCGCTCACCGCACCCCGCACACCGCAAACCGCACCCCGCTCACCGCTCACCGCACCCCGCAAACCGCACCCCGCCCCCCTCTTCATCCAGCGTCTCCGCGAAATTGCGCAGCGATTCCAAGCAATGAGCACCGATACCACGCTCGAGCTGCTCGGTGGGAACGACCCGGACCGGTTGCTCGAAGAGGCCGTGGAGATCGTTGGCAGCCGGCCGGCAGAAGAGTTTGCCTCACACGAGCGCGAGATCGAACGACTCGTCACCCAGATCAAGCGCCAATACCTCCTCGTGGGCGAGCTGGCCAAGGAACGCGAGAAGATCGAGGCGGAGCCGGACCGCCAAATAGAGCCGGGCGCAGAAGGAGCGAAAAAGGAGGCCGGGGCCGAGACGGAGGCAGAGGTCGAAGCACAGATCGAAGCGATGCCGGTGCGGCCACGGCTGAAAGGGATCATCGAGATGCTGCGCAAGCTCGCCACCGATCCCGAGCGCGCCGCAACGCAGTTCGACCAGGCGGAACAGTATCTCGACGACGCGGCCAAGATCGTATCCACCGGCGATCTTGCGGAGTTCATCCACCACGCCGACGAGATCGAGCAACTCGTCGACGAGATCAAGCGGAACTACCTCCTCGTCCTCTCGCTGCAAAAGCAGACGACGAAGAAGGCGCCCGAAAAACGCGTCGGCGTCGAGCGGCGCTCCCTCTACGAGAAACTGAACCGTATCTTCCAGCGTATGCTCATGCTGCCGCAGCACCTCGATACTGCCGAGGATATCGTCACCGAAGCGGACTGGCTTCTCGAAGAGGCCTCGGGCGCCATCGAGTCAGAGGTCTACGAAGCGTTCGAGGAACAGATCGACCAGATCGAAGTGCTCGTCGACGGGATCAAGAAACAATATGCACGGCTCAGCGAGGAGTACGCACCGGAGGTCGAAGAAAAGACCGCGTTCATCCAGCTCCCGTTCACCCACGGTGTCGAGATGGAGCTGCAGGTGGTCAAGCGCAACGGTGACTGGATCGAGGGCGAACTCCTCGAAAATATCTTCACCAATATCGTCACCGCGACGAAACAGCTCCTCGAAAGGATCATGATGGCACAGTCCACGCCACATCTCATCAAGAGCAAGTTCCTGGGGATGGAGCTGACCGAGATCAACGAGCCCAACCATGTGCGCGGGCTGGTGCTCACCATCGACTACATGCTCGGCGACGACCCCATCACCATCGAACTGATCGGGCGCGATCCGCATGGGGTTGGGATATCCTGGATCCTCGAGCTGGTGACGCCGCCGTGCGAATATTTCGAGGAGCTCGAATGGTGGCTGCATACCGTCTATCGCGTCGCCTATCTCGGCGTGGCAGGGTTGCACGAGGTGAAACACGAGTTCGGCGACGGGACCGTACGTTCGTATTATGTCTACGACGACGACCGCGTTGACGCCATGACGCTCGCCGACGCCGAACAGCCACCGCTCCTCTGGAACGAGAACGGCCATCTCGCACCCACACCCGCATGCACGACGGTCGGATTGCCCGAGGACGCGCCCTTGATCCTCGTCTCCACCGGTCTCAACCCGACCCAGGACTTCGCCACCGGCATCTCATTCGGCGACCATCACCACATCGGCGTACCCGATTACCAGGCGAGGAAGCAAGCGTACAATCTATTGCGCAACTTCCTCCCGCACCTCATCGCGCTCACCGTCAACTCACCGTTCGAAGCCAACGAACCGCCCATAATCAAGCTCGTGCGGGGGACGGTCATCGCCGCGCCGTTCTCCCAGCGTCTCCTCGAGAACGAAGGGCAGCTCTGCTCCGGTGAGGCCCAGACCTATATCCCCTATCTCGGGCGCGATGACGATATCGAGTCGTTCGTCACCGCGGTGAACAAATCGGACGCATATTCCGCGCGGTTCGTCGAGATGTTCCCGTTCACGCGCTATAACACGATCGAGCTGCGGGTGTTCGATGCACAGCTCTCGCTCCAGGACCGGCTCGGGATCGCGTTGATCATCCAAGCACTCACATTAAAGGCGAAGAAGCTCCATCTGCAGGGGCAGACCGTGCCGCCGGTGGCCGCGGACATCCTCGTGGAGAACCAGAAGCGCGCCATCCGTAAAGGGCTCCTTCTCGGGCTGAAGAAGGACCGGGCGCTGGGCGACCGCCACCACAGCTTCGAGGTGCTCTACCAGGGCAAAGCGCTCGACGATCCCAAGACCAGGGGGCTCCGACTCAGCCACGCTTGCCAGAACCTCCTTCATTATATCGCGCCCGAACTCCATGAGATGGGCGTGCTCGAGACGCATGCGCTCGATACGATC
>CAZSUE010000820.1:0-335 GCA_964609045.1 uncultured archaeon
CCGCCGGGTCCTGGTTGATGCCACGGCCGTAGAACATGGTGGCCACGCCGCCGCCGGACATGATCGACCGGATATCGGCGTAATCGAGGTTGATCATGCTCGGCTGCGTGATCGTCTCGGTGACGCCCTTGATGATCTCGGCGATGAAGTTATCCATGACCGAGAACGCCTCGGAGATCGGTTTATTGCCCACGAGTTCCATGAGACGGTTATTATCCAGCACAATGACGCTATCGGCGGCGTGGCGCAGATTCTCGAGCCCGTACTCCGCTTTCTTACGGCGGTCGCGCTCGATCTTGAACGGTGTGGTGACAATGGCGACCACGATCGCGCCC
>CAZSUE010000820.1:345-2392 GCA_964609045.1 uncultured archaeon
GCGATGCGCGCAACGACCGGCGAGGTGCCGGTTCCAGTGCCGCCGCCCATCCCTGCAGAGATAAAGACGAGGTTCGTCCCCATCAGTATCTCTTGTATCACATCTTCCGATGCTTCGGCGGCCTTTTTCGCAACGCGCGGTTCGCCCCCCGCGCCGAGCCCGCGGGTGACATTTTTGCCGATCAGGACCTTCTTCCCAGCCTCGCAGATCTCCAGTGCCTGGAGGTCGGTATTGAGCGCGATCGTTTCCGCACCCAGAATACCTTTCCGGGCCAGGCGGCTGATACAGTTGTTCCCCGCCCCGCCGCATCCGACCGCGACGATCCGGGGTGTCCCAAAGAGCTGTTTTCTCGTTAATGATTGATAATAATTCCCATCCCGCATTTGTGTGTACCTCCGTTTGAGTGAATTATGGTTGAGACTGCCGATCGGATCGGCAGCCTCATTCCTTGTTAATAATCCACGACAAAAACTCGGCTGGTACGCTGGCTGCTGAAGGCATCCCATCCCCTCAGTGAACGTAAAATGTTGCGCGGTGGCTTACGTTTCGTTCGATATGGCACCAACGTGTCCGGCACGAGAGTCCGGTGTGGTATTATTAATGATCATGATTTAGTTACGGTTCACCTCCGACGATCTGCACGCGGTTCTCGCGGTCTTCGCGCGCCAGTCGACGATTTTCATGGATCTTTGGCCATTCATGAAGGTAGAAATCTTGATGCTGTTTGATGAATTGCTTCGTGGCGTCGAGGACACCCGCTTCGGCGGAGAGGATCTCACCGTCCTCGACCATCCCTTCGAGATAGGCAAGGACTGCGGGTGGGAATTTGAGGCTCAGCCGTCGGGAACGGTGGTCGCGGGAGTTCTCGGTGATGTAGCTCTCCACTGCGGTGCGAATCGCTTCTGAACGGGATTTTAACCCTTTCCGGAACGCGATGGCATCGAGTATCTCGACCTGCGTTTCCGTCAAGCGGAATGTCACTTTTTCGGTTGCTTGCTCAGCCACGAGTACGATCCCCATTTGTGTACGATATGCAATATCGAAGACGAGTGAAAGATAGGTTTATGTAGGAGGGAGGCCATATCGTTCTTGAGTAATAGTGTTCGGCCACCGCCCCTATACTTTGTCGGTAGCGCTGTCGGCACTTCATAACCTCGGACGCAAACGCGGCCCAATAGAGTTTTTGGGCGGAGTTTTCCGGTCGGCGGGAGCGTCGGACAACATTAGGAGTAAGGGGCTGCACCATATATATACTTTCTTGCGCCCCTTTTTAAAGCACCTCGAATTTTTGGAAATTTATCTCGATTTTCGTGCCGGTAGCACCCCGTCGGCGCAGCTACCTTTATAAAGACCCGCCGCCAGAACGAATTGTCCGATCGCGGCGCGAAATTCGGCTCAGCGTCGGCCAGCCCGTCGGCATAAAGATCCGACTGTTATAGCGTTTTCTGGTGGCATTTTCGCCATTTAACGGTATGTGCGAAGGGCTGCGACGATGGTACCGGTTGCGCGCGCAACCGCGCATGAATGACCGCCGATAACGGCATCTTGGGCGGCTGCAGCAACAAGACCGCAGCGCGAGTGCTCAGGGAGCGGGCACGGCTCATTCATCGCATGGAAATACGCGCAGCTATGGGCCGGGTGCGGGTCCGAGCGGACGGTGCAAGCCGGCGTCATCTTCGGGCACACTTGTCCAAGATGCTAGATCACCCACGGATGATCTGCACAGCAAACAGGTGTGTTTGCTTCTGTGGTTTGAAACAGGGTGCGGAGGCTCTGCTACCCCAGGCGAGCAACGCTCGCCCGGCACTGGATCAATTGGAGATGGATCCGTGCTGGGAGCAGTGTGCTCCCTGACGCTGGATCTATCAAAGATTGCTCCGCGCTGCCAATCCAGCGCATCTATACCCACCTCAGCGCACCACAATCTGCTGAGCCAGTTCGGGAACGACGCGCGGTCGATCCAGCGGCTCTAGACCTGCGTCAGCACTCATCGATCTGCTGAGCAAAGTCGGGAACGCCGCGCGGCTCGACCAGCACTTCTAGACCT
>CAZSUE010000821.1:0-2383 GCA_964609045.1 uncultured archaeon
CTTTCACTGGCTCGATAGTTCCGTCTATCACATGGTTGGCTATTGAGAACTTGCGATGAGTCGAAATGCTCTTTCGTTCTATCCCCTGCAGAATCGTTCGCAACGCCAGTAGGGAAGGCGCGATTGAGGTTACAACGGACGCTTGAAGCTATAGCCAGCGCGCCATTACTATACGAATATGCTGCTGCGCGCGGAACGGGCCCACGATCATGTACCAGAACCAGAAACATCGGTGAGCGTTTCTTCGGTATCGATATCCGTATCGTTATCGGTATCGGTATCGTTATCGGTACCAGCGGCGCTCGATCGCCGCCGTCGAAGCGCTGCGCGAACCCGTGACCAGATGAGGAGGAATGAGGGGAGCACGAACACGGCAGCGAGGAACGAGAACGCGACGGAAAGCGCGGTGACCTGCCCGAACTGTGCCAGCGGCGGGATGATCGCCAGTGAGAGGATACCGAACCCGGCGATGGTGGTCAGCGCGGATCCAAAGAGCGCGCTGCCGGTATGGTTCACGGCGACACAGAGCGCGCATTCGTCGTCCTCGATCCGGTCGCGGTCCTCGAGGTAGCGTTGGGTGAGATGGATGCTGTAATCGATACCGATGCCCACGGTGATCGCTGCGATGGTGACGGTGACGACATTGAGCGGGATATCGAGCAGGTACATGGATCCGAGCGTCCATGCGATCACCGATACCAGCGGCAGCATGGTCACCAGCCCCAGCAACGCACTCTTGCGCACGACGGCGTAGATCGTGGTGAGGATGGCGAGCGAGACGAAGAAGGTGATGAAGAGGGAGCGGAGCTGGCCCTCGTTGATATCCTCGAAGACCACCGCCTGCACCACCGGCGCGCCGGTGACGACGACGCGGTCGAGCGCGTCGCCCTCCAGCGATCCCATGGGCTTGGCCGCGTCGATCATATCGTTTCGTACCTCGGTGGCGCGTTTCCCGTCCTGGCTATTGACCGGGATGCGGATCACGGCGCCGTCGTAGATGCCCTCGTCGTCCCGATGCAGCACCTGCCGTGCGTCGTCGGGGTCGAACTGATAGAGCGCGTCGTAGACCGCGAGGATGTTTGCGCGGGTGACATTCTCGTCGGGGACCCCGTCGCCGTCACGGTCCAGTTCAGCGTTATAGACCGCTGCGAACGCGGGATCATAGCGATAGGACGATGGCTCCGCGAGCTGCTGTGCGAGCATTCGCGGCGAGCTGATCTCTTGCGATAATACCATGCGTTCGCTGGTCGTCGCGCGCCACCGGACACTCTCCATCGTCTCATAGACCGCGGGGTCGGCGACATCGCCCTCCACGAGGATATAGGCTTGCTCGGAGCTGAACTGGAACTCTTCGATCGATATGACCACGCTCTGGGTCACCTCGAGGTCTTCGGGGAGGAAATCGCGAAAATCGTACCGTGGCTCGAGCTGGAGCGCGCCGTAGACCCCGCCCACGGTGAGGAGCGCGACGATGATCAGCGGTATCAACGGTTTGCGTGCGGCCAGCGCGCCGATGCCGAGCCCGCGGTTCACACATCCCACACCGGACTCACAGACCTCCTCTTCGGAGAGTCCCTTCTCCTGAAAGAACCCGCCGAGGCGGCCCCAGCCCTTCTTATTTTTAGACCGCTTCACCAACGGTTTGCCCTTGCGCTCCCGTCGACGGTCGACGAGTGATTTTGCGGCGGGGAAAAAGGTGATCATGACGATGAATGCGGAGAAGATACCGGCGGCGGAAAGCACCCCGAACTGGCGGATAGTTGAGGTATCGGCGGAGAGATTGCTCGAAAAACCGATGATGGTGGTGACGGTGGCGAGGAGGATGGCGAAGCCGACCGACGCCTCCGCGCGGGTGATGCCCTCGGTGATACCGCGCCCCTGTTGCAGTTCTTTCTTGTAGCGCAGTGTGATATGGATCCCATAATCGATCCCGAGGCCGATGATGAGGACCGGCACGGTGGTGATGGCGGGGTTGAACCGAAACCCGAGCATCCCGGCCAGCCCGAACACCCACACGATGGCCATGAGCAGTGCGAGGAGATTGAGCACGGTCTCGATCACGCTACGGTAGATAATGATGAGGATGACGATCACGAACCCGAACGCCAGCGACATGAGGAGCGCCATGGTCTCGCCGGTGGCTTCGTTGATCTCCTCGTTGATCAATTGGTCGCCGAGCACGCGATAGTCGGCTCCTTTGGTGTCCTCCTCCACCGCGGTGGCGTGCTCGACTAGTTTTCGTTCGATATCGAGCTGCGTACCATCGGGGAGACCAGCCTCGACATCGACGATGGCCAGCGCCTTGCTCGCCGTATAAGTGGTATTGTCGTAATCGGTGGAGAGGAGGATGGAAAACGCAGCGCGGTACGGCGAATTGTTGAGA
>CAZSUE010000822.1:0-2382 GCA_964609045.1 uncultured archaeon
TCCGAGCGTGAGCGCCGTCGAAAACGGCATCGAGCGCTTTTTTGCGCGCCGGCGTGCGACGCGTTCGGTGCATGTCGTGCGCTTTTTCGGTTTTTTCCGTCGCGCGAGGAGCGCTCTTTGGAACTGTTCGCGCGGTGATCGTGCTGATTGCTCGTCGATATTGCTCCCTAAAGCACGCTCGTGCGCGTTTCCACGCCTATCGGTCTGATGCATAATCGTTATGCAACACCCGGATACCCTGGTCTCCAAGTCATTAGAAGGTGTCAGGTGTCTCGCCGATCCATCATTCCCTTCTGCACCATACGTCATCTTTATGCAACAAGCCGATAGGGAACGGGGCGCGTGGCCGCCAACAAGATGGGCGCTTGCATAAATTGATCCGAAAAACGGAGGCAAAAATATCCGTTCCACCAGACCATGCGTCGGGCCGACGGCGCCAGCGAGCGGGTACCACGGCGTGGTCACTCCTTCTTCGGATAATAGATCTCCACGAGCCGCCGGTAGCTATTAAGCTCTTTGAGGTCCATGTTCTGAACCGCGCGCTGCTTTTCGTCCGGGTACTGGAAGGTCTCGAGATGCGCGCGCAGCACCGCGGTCAATTGCGCTTCGACCATCCGCAGCCGTCGCGTGATCAGCGCCAGCCCCTCAGCGACCCGTGACGGGTCCCGAAGCACCGCCCGCATTTGCGCACCGATCTCCGCATTTTCCGCTCTTGCGTCCTCATTCTTCTCGGGCCACACCATATCGCCCTCGCTTACGGGATGAGTACGAAACACCGCCGCTCCCGCATCTCCCTCACGCGTCTCTTCGTTTGCACGATCGGGAGCTCCGCCCTCCTCCAACAGCGCTGCTTGCGCAGCTCCACCCCCGCTCAACCAATCACGCACATCGGTGAGCCATCGGCTTGCGCCCGTCAGGATCGCCTCGATCGCGGAGCGGTCCGATCCATCCACGAGCGCACCGATCTCGTCGTAGACGCCCGCACAGCTCTTGAGCAGCTCGTCCGCCTCCTTCCGCCGGCGTTCAAATGTCTGCTTCACCGATTTGAGCGCCAATACACTCTTGAACCACGCCTCACGCGCGATCTCGTGCGCGCGGTCGTACTCGCTCCGGGTAAGGAACCGGTTCACCCGCTCCATGGCCAGTTCCAGCGGCACCACGTCGCCGCCGTACTGAACGATATCGCGCTTCAGCGCCGAGAGGGTCGAGATCGTCTGCCGCACATCCGATTTCTTCCGCCCCCGCGCCACCGTCTCGAGGTGCCGATCGGCAAGCTGTGCGAGCTCCAGCGCCTTTTGCGGTTGCGTCTCGAGCACCGCCCGCGCCTGCTTGACCAACGCCTCCGCATGATCGAGGTCCTCACCGCTCGAAAAGCTCCCGAGCCGCTCCCCCAGCTCTTCCAGCGCCGCTGTCGCCAACGGAAGATAGTACGACCGTGTCGCATCGCGTAACCGTTGTGTAGCGCGCTCCGCGTGCTCATAGGCACGCTTCGGCGCCGCCGCGAGTGCCGCTTTCGACCGCTTCAGCTCGTCGCGGACGAGTTCGAGGTCCAGCGGCCAATCCCGTGCTTCGGCCTCGGTCTCGATGGCGCGCACCTCGAGGAGAAGGTCGCCGATGCGCGTGCGCGTCTTGTTCCGGTACCACGACGATTCGATGGTCGCCACCTTGGATTCCGCTTGGTCCAGCTCCTCTGCCGCGGCGTCGAAATCCTCTGCGTTCATCGCGACCTCGGCGGTATAGAGCAGCTCCCCCACCTCGCTCATATCCTTCCCCGCCTCTTCCAGCTCCTCCACCGTATCTTTCAGTATCTCGAGCCGCTCGGTGGTACGCACGAGATGGTAGCGTTTCTCGAGCTGCGCGGCGAGCGTTTTCGCGTTCGATACCAGCTCCTGCACGCGGTCGAGGTCATCGTCGGCAAATGCGCTCTCCGCGCTCGCCAGCAGCTCTTCGATCCGTGCCCGATCCAGCCCGCGCGGTTTCGTGCTCATGAGATACTGTTTGATCTCGAGGATACCGTGTTCGCACGCGATCCGTTGTTGCCGCCGTTGCGCGCGTTCAAGTTCGCGCTCGTAATGCTGCATCCGGTTCTCCAGCTCCGATAATTGCTCCTCCAGCGCATCCAGGTCCGGTGCGTTCGCAAGCTGGGTCTCAAGCCGGTCCCGGAGCGAAACGAACCGCACCTCCTCGAAGAACCGAACTCGGTGCGTAGACTCTTTTGCCGCCACCGCGTTCGCGTCGAAGGAACAATTCGACGGTCCAGCGCGTCCTCCGCCATCGCCACCGCCATCGCCATCGTCACCGCCATCGTCACCGCCACCGCCATCGCCACCGTCACCGCCATCGCCATCGTCACCGCCATCGCCACCGCCAACGCCATCGCCA
>CAZSUE010000823.1:0-2377 GCA_964609045.1 uncultured archaeon
CCCGCTTGGTTGGGATAGGAGCGTCATGATCGTTGCGCTGCGCCATCGGAGACCCACCGCAGGAGAGATACTGGCGGAGAGTTAAAACACTATTCCTGTTCCTATTCCCATCACCTGCCCCGGATCTCTCCCGAGGGCGCATTATCGATCGTCGTCGATGGTACTATTAGTTAGCATTTCCGGCCAAAATCTATATACTCGAATATCACCGCCACGGAACATCAACCCCATGCACCGGCTTCGATGCATCGCCCTCCATCTCACCAAAGGGCCATTGAGGTGGACACTATTGACCGATCCTGCTCTCGATATAGCGCCGATCGCGCCCCCTGCCGTGATACCCCGCCGCTTTTGCTAATCTCGTCACGCATTTCGTGATCCCGGACCCGAACTGCATCGCCTTCTTCGGCGTTTGCGCCAGTGCCCCAGGTATAACCTCTATGGCGGCGGCGCGAAGTACCGCTTTGAGAGTGTGTCCGCCCGCATCCGTTGCGCGTACCTTCAACGAGGGATGGACCTGCAACGCGAACTGGACAACTTGCGCCGCGAGATAGGGAAGGCGCAGCTCGGCACCGCCATGAGCAGCGGCGATATTGTCGCGCTCGAGGTTCCGTGCTGCGATGGTGCACAGTTCTTCGTACATCATCACCGCACGTTCAGCATCACCCACGCGACAGTAGCGCTGGTAGCCGCCGAAGAGCTCGTCCGCGCCCTGCCCGGAGATCAGTATCCGATACCCGTCGGCAAACGCGCGCTTCGCGCCGAAATAGACCGCCAACCCGAGATTCACGGTCATGGGATCGGTGCTGTCCAGTGCCTTTGCTACCACCGGAAGCGCGGTTTCGACTCGGTCGCCATCGAGGACGACGCACCGATGCATCTCTTCCATCCCTAGTATGCGCGCGACCTCTTGCGCCTGGGCGAGGTCGTGGCTGCCTTCGACCCCGACCGTATAGAGCGGGACCGGCACGCTGGTTTGGTCGATCTCACGCGCCAATGCAGCGAGGAGCGCACTGTCCACGCCCCCCGAAAAGAGGAGCGCGCAGTGCGACCGCGGCGTGAGCCGATGCGCCAACGCCTCCCGTACCAGCGCAACGAGCTGGCTGCCACAGTACGCAAGATCGGTGAGGAAGATCGTGGGGGGCTCGAACCGAAAATAGCGACTTTTCAATAGCTCGTCCCGTCCCGGATCGAATAGCAGCATGGAACCCGGTTCCACCGCGAGGATGGCGTCATCCGAGAGACCCAGTGTTCGAAGCGCAGATGGCTCCGTTGCGAACGCAAAAGGCTCGGCGGTATAGAAGAGCGGTCGCGCACCCAACGGGTCGCGGGCGATGATCAGATGATTCTTTTCCGAATAGGCGTACGCGAACGCTGCATCGACCGAGACCGAATAGCGCTCCTTTTCGATCGCATGCGCCAGTTGCGCGAGGACAACATGGTCGGGGCGCGTTCTGCCGGACCACGGACCCGGCGTCACCACGGGGAGCGAATAGATAGCACCGTCGAGCATCCGTTGCTTTAGCGACAGTATGAGCGTTGGGTCCCGATCCTTCGACCGTTTCGAATAGATACGCCCCATATGGATCGGGGGTTTTGCATAAAAGTCGACTCGTGGGTCCGGTGCGGCGCGGTGCTTCAACCTCGCCAACATCGCTTCGACCGCATGTTTCGATCCATCGTCGCCATCAGGTGCGACATAGCCTGCGATCGCGGTCATCACCATTACCTCGGATCGCTCACTGGCATATTCCCCGTTTCAATCATCGACATCGAGGAAGATGAACTCGTCGTCGAGCGCGTCCTCCTCATCCTCGTCCGGCCAATCCTCTGCCATCGGCCCCAGCTCCTCCCCGATCTCCTCTTGCACCTCGAACGCACCCTCGGCATCGGTATCGTCTCCGACGATGACGAACTCATCGTCGTCGAACCCCTCTTGTCCGCCCGTTTCGGGCTCCTCACCCGCCTCCACCACCGCCGCAACCTCTCTTTCGGCGGCATCCGCAGCCTGCGCTCTCCTAACAGCTTCAGGTCGTTCCTTGTCGCCGACCGTTTTCTCGATCGGTTCACTCTCGATCGCCTCGATCGCCGAGCGCTTGTGGGCGCTCTTATCGGGCAGCATTTCACGAAGGTGCTTTTCGACGTTCGCAAGTGAGTCGATGGAACCGTCCCAGTCCGCGAGTACCTCGCCGTACTCGTCATAGATACGATCGAGCACGCGCTTCATCTTGCGCTTGATCTCTGGATGCGGATACCCGTCCACGATCACCGCCATGACCACGCGGTCGCGGCGCTGGAAGATAATATTGAACTCCTCGAGCTTCAATTCATCGAGCAGCCCCTCGTCGCCCTTTTTGAACGAGTCTCTCACAAAATC
>CAZSUE010000824.1:0-2375 GCA_964609045.1 uncultured archaeon
ACGCCGAGGGCGATCTCAGTCTCTATATCTACGACACGGACGGCACCACCGTATTGGATGCGAGCACGAGCATGACGGACAACGAACACCTCGCCGTGCAAGTGCCCTCCAGCGGTTACTACTATATCGCCGTCGCACCGGTGGGCGCAACCAATGTGAGCTACTCGCTCTCCTTCGCCGTCGGCAGCAGCAGTCAAGATGACCAATACGAGGAGAACGACGACGCAGCCAGCGCTGCTGCGATCACACCGGGCTCCTATCCCTCGCTCCAGTGCCTCGACGACGACTGGTACGCCATTGATCTCACCGCCGGCGACAGCATCACTATCTCTATTACATTTATCCACACCATTGATGGTGATCTAGACCTCGAGCTCTACGGGCCGGACCAGACCACCCTCCTCGACGCGAGCACCACGACCTCCGACGACGAGTTCGTCACCGTCGCATCCGTCTCCACCACCGATACCTATTATATCCTTGTATTTGGTTATGGCGATGATACTAATACCTACGATATGAACATCACCACCGGTGCCGCCCCCGACCTTCCCGACCTCGTCGTCGATTCCATCACCCCCACCACCGCACAGGCGGACGTGACCACCACCTATAACGTGACCGTGACCAATATCGGCACCGTCGATGTCACCTCCAGTTTCTGGGTCGATGTCTTCTATGACGGTGCCACCAGTGCCAACGATTGGGAATCCGTCGCCAGCCTCGCCGCCGGCGCATCCACTACCGTCACCTTCGATAAGGCGTTCTCCACCGCGGGGTCACACACCATCCGTGCACTAGCGGATTCGATGGATAATATCGCCGAAGGCGACGAGACGAACAACGACCTTACCGTCACCGTCAATGTCAGCGGCCAGACGCAGGACGATATGTACGAGGAGAACGACGATATCGGTAACGCCACCCGTATCGCCGAAGGATCCTATAGCGCGCTCCAGTGCCTCGACGACGACTGGTACAAGATCGCGTTGAGCGCCGGCGACAACCTCACCGTGACCATCGATTTCACCCATACCAACGGCGACCTCGACCTCGCGCTCTACGCACCGGACATGTCCACACGGCTCAGCTTCTCCGCCGGTACCAGCGACATCGAGCAGGTGGGCGTAACCGATGTCAATACCACCGGCGATTATTACTTCCGTGTCTACGGGTACGAGGGTGAGCAGAACAGCTACGATATGACGGTCAGCACCGCCGCCATCACCACCGGCCCCGACCTCACCGTCACCGCCGTCGGTCCTGCCACCGTGGGTGACGGTGTTCTTACACCGATGTATGTCGAAGTGACCAATATCGGTTCCCAGGATGCCGTTACCGGCTTCTATGTCGATGTTTTCTACGACGGCAGCCCCACCTACGACGGTTGGAAGTGGGTCGAGCGTCTCAACGCGTCCGAATCGGTCAATCTCACCTACTATCACCGCTTCAGCGGCACCGGTGCACACAGCATGCGCGCCCTCGCCGATTCGGAATCCAATGTCCAGGAGACGAACGAGGCGAACAACGAGCAGACCGTCACGGTGACCACGACGAGCGTGACCGACGATGCGTACGAAGAGAACGATTACCTCTCGGAGGCGGCGGCGATGACCACCGGCACGCATACCAACCTCGTCTATCTCGACTGGGACTGTTATTCCTTTACGCTCAACGCCGGTGAGACGCTCAACGCCAGTATCGCATTTTCGCACGCAACCGGCAACCTCGACCTCCTCCTCTATTACAATAATTCCGGCCAATACTCGCAGGTGACCGAGAGCACTTCCGAGACCGACGACGAGACGCTTACCAGCGGCGCGGTGAGCAACGCCGGCGAGTATATCGTCGTCGTGTTCAGCCCCACCGACGAGCAGAATACTTACGACCTCACCGTCGAGATCGGTGCGCAGACGACGAACGCCGATCTCACCGTCACTTCCATCACGCCGCAGACCGCGGGCGAGGGCGTGGTCACCGTTTTCGAGGTCACCGTTGAGAATATCGGCACCGACGATATCACCAATTTTTTCTGGGTCGATGTCTTTTACGACGGGAGCACCACCTACGACGATTATAACGGTGTCGAGCGCTTGAACGCCAGCGAGTCGATCACCCTCGAATATGTCTGGCGGTTCAATAGCACCGGTTCCCACAGCATCCGTGCGCTGGCGGATTCGGACGCGGCCGTGGCCGAGAGCGATGAGACGAACAACGAGATGAGCGTCACGGTGAGCGTCAGCAACGTTACCGACGACCAGTTCGAGGAGAACGATATGGCGTCCGAAGCGGCGCCGCTTACCGCCGGAGATTATCCCGCACTGGTCTACCTCGATAATGATTGGTACCTCGTCACGCTCAACGCCACCGAGGAC
>CAZSUE010000825.1:0-2372 GCA_964609045.1 uncultured archaeon
AGACGTGGCAGATCGGTGAAGCGCCGCAGGCGCGAGGCGATAGTGACTCTGAGCGCAGCGAAGAATGGCGTACCCCAAAACACACTTGTTTCGGCGGATTGCCGTCGAGCGCAGCGAGACGTGGCAGACTCGGAGAGACCGATTCTGCTGAATCTGAAAAAAAATTTTTCACCAACCTCATAAATGGGAGCTATTTGTTATACTATATTTGCATCTCCCGCTAGTGCTTCCAATATACTTTTATGGGTTAATATAAGCCATACTGTACTAAACTTTATTGAGCTGGGTGAAGGTGCTGGCAATATAAGAATGGGACCGAGCGTGAGCTGGAGCGCGGCCAAGCTTCTAGTTATATTTGGTCCAAAAGTTCCAAGTACTAGAGCCGTTGGGCGCGATACAAAATGGGTTCTCGGTCAGCATCGAGTGCGCGAAGAATGGGCCGAAATGATGGACTAAAAGTCATCGGGATCGAAGCTATTGGCCTCCTCATTACGTTCGGAGGTTCGGAGCCCGTAACGTGCGGTATGGGACGAAACACCACCGAAGCCCACCCCAACCCATCGAGTTGAATGAACTGGATCAATCAATCAATCAGTCAATCAGTCAATGGATCAATCTTTCACGGGTGCGGTCTTGGAATAGACCGAGGGCTGGGTCCCGATAGACACGGGCGCGTATTTCGATAGGAGGTACGAGTTCTCGGGGTAGGTCACTTTCCGTAGGTTCGGTTGCTGTAATCCGTTGTTCTTTGCGACCTTTTTCCGATATCTCCGGGCGAGGAGTTTTGCTAAACCGCCTTTGAGACGATCAGATAGCCGAGGCGTACCGAAGTGTTCATAGACCTCGTCGCGAAGGCCGGTCACCCATCCTACAACGCGGTCGCTCGGTGCATATTTGATGGCGATATCGTACAATGGATAGGCGAGCATGCAGTTCTCCGCATACACCTTCGCCCTCATTTGCTGTGCGGGGATGTCCGAATCAACGAAGCGCTTGTACCCTCTCAATTGTTTATCGACGAACCGCAACGCCGAAGGACCGAGTTCCTCGTATTCCCGACGAAAACACTCAGCCTGGAGTGCTCGCATCTGTTCGGGAGCGATATGCTTATGTTCGAACATAAGTTGAAACCCGTCGTTCTCGTACCAATCGAGATCGGTGCGCAACCGGCCCTCTTTATTGAGACAATCATACAATGGCGTGCCAGGCGTCGGGGAATAGATGAGGAACTGAGATAAGCTGGGCTCCAATGCGATATGATACTCCAGATCGCTTTTGACCAGTTCCTCGGTGTGATGCTCGAGACCAACGATCATCGAGATAAGCGTATTGATGCCGACATCGTGAAGCGAATCGATGATCGCGGGGATATCTGCATCCGCCATCTTATGATAGGTCGATATCTCGACCTCGCCCCTCTCACCATTCGACTGAACATGCGTCTGTTCCCGACGGTCCTGGGCGCTCTTCGATTCGACCCCGATCCAAAGCGTTTCGATCCCCATCTCGGCGAGGAACTCCGGCTCGTACATCTTGATCGCTTTGATCGAGGAGAAACCGGCGATCCGTGTGGGCGGTTCGTGGGGTCTGCGTGTATATTCGGCAAGTTCCATCACACGTTGTTTATAGAGGAGGAAATCCTCCTCCATGATCCCCACGAGACGCGTATCAAGCTTGGCATTGATCTGACCGAGCACATCCCAGATATCCTTGCCCGTTGGTAATAGCGGGATATGACGACGGTCGAAAAAATGTGAGGTCTGACAGAAATCGCAACCGTTCGGGCAACCGAGACCAGCGAGGATGATCGCGCCCTCATTGATCTTGACATTCATGATCCGTTTGGTCTCGGGGATGACCGGATGACGGCGTGGCGCGTCGATATCCTCGCCCAATAACCGGCGCATGAAGGTAACGCCCTCTTCGCGGCAGACAAGATCGGCGATCTCATCCGCGCCGGGGACCGAAACCCCGTACCCACCGAGGATCAGTTTGGAATCGGGTGCGTATTGCCGCACGAGCGCGGCCATCTTCACCATCTTCTTATGGGTGGAGATCACATAGGTGATGCCGATATAATCGTACCCTTTCTTGAGTTCGCGGATAAATTGTTTTTCGGACGGATAGTTGAGTACCGTCGTTCTCGGTTTGATGTTCAATGCGATATATTCGAGTCCGAAACCGCCATAGATCGCACGCATGCTGAAAATACCCTGGGCAAGCGTGACCTGCCCGTGGAAGAGTTCCGATTGGATATTGACCGTACAATCGTCGGAATCGATCCCGAACGGTTTCATTACCGTGCTAAGGAGGATGCTCGTCATTCTCTCTGGCTCCCATCTGCTGTGGTCCTATTCCATTCCATTCCATTT
>CAZSUE010000826.1:0-2372 GCA_964609045.1 uncultured archaeon
CCTAATTCCTCTTCTTCGTGTGGCTTCGTGTGCGCTTCTCTGGACTTCTGTCCATCCCGACATTATCGCATTGACTCAACACTAGCTGGATTGCGGAGCAATGTTGGCGCAGTGTCTTCTCGTCTCCACTCTGTCGCGGCGTGCCGACTCGCAACTCGCAACCCGCCACTCCCGTCAGTGATGGACCGCGCCCGAGAGACGCACCCCGCAAAAGGAACAGATCTGGTCCTCTGCCCGTACCGGCTGCCTACAGACCGGGCATCTCGGCCGCGACGCGCTGGTCGCCATATCGCCCATGTGCTTGATCGGCCGCGCGCATTGCTCGCAGCGATCCAATTCCTTCGCACACCGTGGATGATATTTCGCATCGCATTCACAGACGAACACCGGCTCACCCACCGGCACCGTCTCGCCGCAGGAGGAACAAAGCGTCTCGGCGGTATTCGTATCGGTCCAGTCCGCGACATCCTCACCCTCCCCCGCTTTTGGCTCCGACGGGGGCACGATGGAGAGCACCGGTGAGAGCCCCGGTATCTCCGGCGTCGGCGGCACCACATCGATCCACTGTGTATCTTGCCACTGGCACGACTCGTCGTCGTAGCTCCGCTTACAGATCAGCTTGATCCCGATCGTATTCTCACCACGGGTATCGAACTTTAACGGGAGGACGATCGATTTCGACCGCCCCGGCGCCAGCGCATCGATCGAGGGTATATCCAGCGTCTCGAACGGCCCTGAGAGCTCGATGGCGATATCTTTCGCCTTCGCCGCACCATGATTGACGACCTTCGCCCGCAGATCCTCCCATGCATCCATCTCCGCCTCCTCCGTGGCCATCTCGATCTCGACCTCGGGATAGAGCGTATGTTTCGCATCGTCCAGCTCGCTCTCGAGCTTCGCGAGGTGCCGCGGCGCAGCATCGTACTCACCGTTATCGTACGCCAAGCGCGCCTTCCGTAAAAGGCTGCGGTGCCAATCGAGGTCGAAGTGCGGCTCCAGCCGGTCCAACGCCACCGCCGCCGCGGCGAGCCGCGATTCGATCTCGTGCTTGGTCTCTTCGTCGATGGCAGCCATCTCGGTACGCGCGGTGGTTGTCTCCGTCTCGCCTTCCCGTCCGCGCCGCGCGCGCTCCTTTGCAAGCACCCGCTCCACCGTCTCCAGGCTATCCGTCGCATACTCTAACGCCCGCGCGAAATCACGATCGTTCAGCATATCTTCCGCATGCGCAAAGAGCACCCGTGGCACCGCCACATCGAGGTCGAGCTCCTTCGCTTCGCGCAGTTTCAATAACGCGTCGGCGATCGCCTCACGCGCCTCCGAATAGAGCTGCTTGATCTGAGCCACCCCCGAGACGAACTGCCCCCCGAAGGTGACCGCGCGGTCGAACAGCTCGTTCTCACGCGATTCGAACGCGAGCCGGTAGAGGTCCGCCAGTTGCGGCGTCAGCTCCTCCTTCGAGCAGCGTTCATACGCCTTCTGCGCCTTTTTTAGCACCCCCTCCGCACGCTGGCCGAGCAACTCCTTCAGTTCGTCGATCAACGCATGCCCCTCGACGATCACCGTCGAGAACTGGCTGGCGCGGTATGAATCCACGACCGTATCGAACTGCTCGGTGAGATCACCGAGCTCGAGCTCGAGCCCTTCCACCTGATTCATGAGCAGCTCGACGCGCGCGAGGTAATCCTCGGCGATGGGATGATCGCGAAGCATCTCCTCGCCGATCTCGATCCCCTCCTTCGCGATCGTCGCCGCCTGCAAGAAATCGTTGGTGCGCAACCGCTCGTCCGCCAGTTCGAGGTACCCTTCGAGCGGCACCACATCGATCTTTGCAGCCAGCAACTCCTTCTTGAGCCCGTATGCACGCTTGATCGCGGCGACCGCGCTCTGGAACCGCTCCTCCTCGTCCCGTGCTGCCTCGAGCGTACGCTCGAGCGACCAGAGTGCACTGAGACGGTCGCCACTGGCGCGTGCGTCGCGTATCCGTTTTAGCGTCGTCTCGTACTCCTCGATCTCCAGCCCTTCCGGTAGCTCGTCGATACGCGCTACGAGCGCCGCTTCGTGACGCACGAGCCGGCGCTCCACTGCATCACTGACCTTTTCCATCGCTCCGGTGACGCCACGCCGCGCCCTTTTCGCCTCACCATCCTCCAGTGCGTCCTGCGCCTGGCGCGCCGCCCGCTTCGCCTCCTCCACAAGTGTGGAAGAAAGGCGATCGCAGAGCGGCGAGCGGAGATAACGCTTTAGCTCGGTCAGGGTGGAACGCGCCTCGCGCACCGCCGTCCCTTCCGTCTCGAACGCATCGCGATACGCGGTCAATAGATCCAACGCCGATCGGAGATCTCCGGCATCTAATGCGGTACGGCATTGATCGT